>JAFAZB010000265.1 GCA_019240015.1 Solirubrobacterales bacterium | reverse complement strand
CGGCGGCCGCCAGCGATTCCTCGGCGGTCGAGCCCCGCTCGCCGGAGCTCACGACCGGATCACGTCCAGCACCTCGTCGCGGCGCTGCTCCATGTCCTCGCGGGAGCGCAGCGATTCGAGGCACAGGCGCAGCAGCGGCTCGGTGTTCGACGGCCGCACGTTGAAGTGCCACTCCTCATAGTCGACCGAAAGGCCGTCGAGCGTGTCCTGCCCGGCGTCGCTGTAGCGCTCGGCGAGCTCGGCGAGCTTGGCATCCTGGTCTGAGACCTCGGAGTTGATCTCCCCGGAAATGAAATACCTCCCCCGGTAGGGCTCGAGCAGCTCCGACAGGCTCGCTTCCTGCTGCGAGAGCAGTTCCAGGATCAGCAGGGCCGGGATCGTGCCGGAGTCGGCGCAATAGAAGTCTCGGAAGTAGTAGTGCCCCGAGACCTCGCCGCCGAACGCGGCGTGTTCCTCACGCATCCGGGTCTTGAAGAACGCGTGCCCGACCCGGTTGCGCAGCGCGGTGCCGCCCGCGTGCGACACCGTGTCGGCCACCGCTCGGCTGGCCCGCACGTCGTACAGGATCGTGGCCCCCGGCTGCTTGCGGAGCATCGACTCGGCGAGCAGCGCGGTCAGAAAGTCTCCGTCGACGAAAGAACCCGTCTCGTCGATGAAAAAGCAGCGGTCGGCGTCGCCGTCCCAGGCGATCCCCAGATCGGCGTGGCGCTGCTTGACCTCGTTCATGATGAACTCGCGGTTCTCCTCGAGCAGCGGGTTCGGCTCGTGGTCGGGGAAATGGCCGTCGGGCTCCCAGTAGGCCTCGACCGGCTCGAGCCCCAGTTGCTCGAGCAGCGGTCCCACCATCGGCCCGGCCATCCCGTTGCCGCCGTCGACCACCACCCGCAGCGGCTTCACCACGTCGGGATCGATGAACTCGAGCGCCGCGCGGCGGAACTCCTCGGCGAACGACACCTCCTCCACCGAGCCGCCGCCCGGGGCGCTGCCCAACCCCTCCTCGATCCTCGCCTTCACGTCGCCGATCCCCGCCTCGCCCGAGAGCGCGATCGCCCCGCGTCCCACGAGCTTGGCACCGGTGTAGTCCTTGGGATTGTGCGAGGCGGTGCACATCAGCCCGCCGTCCAGCTCCCGCGATCCCACCAGGTAGTAGAGCATCTCGGTGCCGACCCGGCCGGCGTCGAGGACGCTCGCGCCCTCGGCGCACATCCCCGTGCAGTAGCTGGCGGCCATCTCCGGAGCGCTGAGCCGCATGTCGTGCCCGAGCGCGAGGCGCAGCTCGGAAGGCTGCTTTTTCTCCAGCTCCGCGATCACGCGCGTGAACGCCCGTCCGATCAGCTCGGCCGTGCCCTCGTCGATCTCGCTCCCGTACCGCCCACGGATGTCGTAGGCCTTGAAGATCTCCGGTTTGACGGCTTCGCTCACGAACGGAGGATCCTACTCGGGGATAATCCCGGGCCGTCATGGAGGATCCCGCCCCCACCGGTCGCTCGGTGCTCGTCACCGGCGCGTTCGGCTTTCTGGGCGCCTGGCTCGCGAGGGCGCTGCTGGAAGCGGGCAACCGCGTGGTCACGGTCCGGCGTGACCGGCCGGCGACGACGCCGTTGGGGTTGCTGGGGCTCGCCGACCGCATCGATGTCGTGCACGGCGACATCCGCGAGGAGGGCCTGGTCTCCCGGACGCTGAACGAGTACGAGGTGCAAAGCGTCTTTCACCTCGCCGCTCAGCCGCTCGTGGGGATCGCAAACCATGCGCCGCTTTCCACTTTCGAGACCAACATCCGGGGCACGTGGTTGGTGCTGGAAGCAAGCCGGCTGCACGGCGTCAGCAGCGTGATCGTGGCCTCATCCGACCACGCCTACGGACGCCAGCCCAAGCTCCCCTACCGCGAGCATCACGCCCTGGCACCGGTCTACCCATATGACGTCTCGAAGGCCGCCGCCGATCTGCTGGCGCGCTCCTACTGGCACACCTACGGGCTTCCGGTGGCGGTCACCCGGTTTGCGAACCTCTACGGAGGGGCCGATACCAACCGCTCCAGGCTGATTCCGGAGGCGGTCTGCGCCGCGCTGGCCGGTAGGGCTCCGGTGGTCCGCTCCGACGGCTCACCAGAGCGCGATTTCCTCTACGTGGCCGATGCGGCGAGCGCATACCTGGCGATCTGGCGGGCGCTGCTGTCGGGCAGCGGCCTGGGCGAGGCGTTCAACGCCGGTGGCGGACGGCCGCACCGCGTGCTCGAGGTGGTAGAGCTGATCTGCCGTCTGGCGGGCACCCAGCTCGAGCCCGAGATCCTCGGGCGCGGTACCCCCAGGGGGGAGATCGACCGCCAGTGGGTCGATGACAGCAAGCTCCGCGAGCTGACCGGCTGGCAGCCCTCGGTGACGCTCGAGCAAGGCCTGGCACGAACGATCGAGTGGTACCGCGAGCACCCCGAGCTCACCGGGGCTGCGCAGCACCTGGAGGCCCCGGCGCCCTATTAGAGCGCCCGTGCACTCGCTTACGGCGAGACGACGATCGTCGCCTTCATGAACGGGTGGATCGAGCAGAAGTAGTGGATCGTCCCGGCCTGGGTCAGCTTGAGCGTGAAGCTGGCCCCGGTGCCGAGCGTGCCCGAGGAGGCGAACTTCGGTCCGCTGACGTAGGTCACGTTGTGGGGCGGGCTGTCTTCGTTGGTCCACTTGACGGTCTGACCGACCCTGGCATGCACGGTGGCTGGGCCGAAGGCGAGGTCCTTCATCGTGACCTGCACTGCGCCAGCAGCCGCGGCCGTGCTGCTCGCCGACGAGGAGCTTGGGGCGGTGCCCGAAGTGCTTGTCGAGCTGGGGCTCGAGCTGGAGCTGGCGCTGGAACCGCAGCCGGTCAGGGCGAGCAGCAGCGCGGAGGCGAGGAGCGAGGTGACGAGTTTCATCGCACCAGCGTATCTAGACTTCATTTACATGTCCGGTCATTCGAAATGGCACTCGATCAAACACAAGAAAGCGGTCGTCGACGCCCGCCGCGGTCAGCATTTCACCAAGCTGGCGCGGGCGATCACGGTCGCGGCGCGTGAGGGCGGCGGC
>JAFAZB010000255.1 GCA_019240015.1 Solirubrobacterales bacterium | reverse complement strand
ATGCTGCGCGCTTGGTCCACCAATCGGACCGACGGTCGCCCCGTTTACCTGGCTGCCCACCGGCGCAAGCCCGAGATGATGCGCCAGACCGCGGCGATCTTGATCGCGCTCCATCCGCCGAGACAGGACGCTCCCGAAAGGAGAGCGCGATTAGCCTAACGGGGGGTCAGGGCGAGTTCCTGATGGCGTGGGTGGCTCGAGGCCAGCTGTCGTTACTGAGTTGCGTTTCGGCGGCGACATAGTCGGCGTGGCTGTTGTCGATCCTCGCGCCGGGATGCCGGGCGCTCAGGCTGAGTAGCCGCTGGCTCGCGGGGGTGTCCGGCAGCACCTGATATTGGCTGAAGGTCGTCGTGAGGAGGCCGCCACCCGGGTTCTGGACTATCGTCTTGATCGGGTCATAAGTTCCGGGCTCGACGTAGTATTTTTCACTCCCGTTCGCGGTCTCGAGCACGATCGCGTCGCGACCATCGATCGTCGCCGTGCCGCCGAGCTTGAGCTTGTGTTCTTGGAGTTGTGTCTGGATTGAGCTGGTTTCGCTGGGCACGCGAAATGCGGCGACGATCTGAATCCGGGTCGCTGCGCCACCGGGACCGACTCCTGTGGTGTTGAGCATCGCGCTGCCGTCACGCAGTGCTTGTGCCTGCGCGGCAGTGATCGTTAGCGGCCGCGGGGGGTGCTCATTCTGTTCCCATGCAGCCGTGCCGGGCTGTGCATCGCGAATCTTGACCAGTGTGACGATGTACGTACCTGGCGTGGATCCCGGCGTGATGTTGCAGCCGCACGCGTTGATGTCCACGGCGGTGTAGATCGTGTTGTTGGAGGGGTCGTAGTCCTCGGTGACGCCGTTCACCGTGGTGGTTTCGGTGGTTCTGGGGCCGTAGCTGGTGAGGAAGTTCTGTGCTCCGCTGCCGGAAGGAGTCTCGTAGATCACTTCTTGATGTTGCTCAAACGGGGGTTGGTTGCCCATCGCTGGCCAGAGGGTGTCGTATGACTCCACGAGGATCGTGCCCGGGTGGGCGTCGAGGGCGCGGAGGGCACCGCGCAGAACAGCGGCTTGTGCCGGCACGGCGATGCTCGGGCCCTGGCCGGAGAGCATTCCGGCGAGGAGCAGTAGGACCGCCACGATTCCTCCGGCGAGCAGAGCCGACCTGGTCAACGGCCGCTGGATACGACGGTAAGCCGGCCGCTGGCGTCGCTTGACACGTTCGAGCTGAGTCGGAGCCCCGAGAGATCCTGGGCCAGAACGGTGCGTTACCGCGTTGGCCTTCGCGGTGGCGAGGATCGCTGCGAGTCGAGCAGGCTTCTCGTCTGTGGGGAAGACCGCGTCGATCTCATCCGCGTCGCAGGGGCGGAGTTCTCTGAGCAGCTCGATGATGGGATCGGTCATGTGGTCTCCTCGATCAGGTCCGAGGTTTGCTGTTCTGCGTCCAAACTGCAACGGCGCATGCCGGACTGTGGCGGGCGCGGGACGCCCGGCTTCGCCCGCGCAAGCTCATCCACCAGAGCGCTCAGGCGCTGGCGGGCGCGATGCAGCCGCACCGCGAACGCGACGCGCGAGCACGCCACCACCATCGCGGCCTCCTGCTGACTGAGCCCGTCCCACGCGACGAGCAGCAACGCCTCCCGCTGCGGGCCTGTCAAGCGCTCAAGCGCCTGCGCGACCAACTGACGCTCGGCGATCCGATCAACCTGATCGTGGGCCGCAATCGGTGCTCCGGCCGCAATCCGGTCCAACAACGCCTCACGGCGCCCCTGCGCTCGGCGCTGCCCAGCGACGGTCCGACGAGCCACGCCGAGCAACCAAGGCAGCTGCGAGGCAGGGACCTCATCAAAGCGCCGCCACGCGATCTCGAAGGTCCGCGCTAGGGCGTCCTGCGCACTGTCGCGATCGGTACGGCTCAGCAGATAAGCGGCGACGCGGCCGTGATGCGCGTAGTAGAAGCGCTCAAACCGCCGCTCGTCAGACTCATCCAACACATGCCTCCTGATCGGATCTCAGGGGGTAAGTGCCCGGCATCGCCCGCGATGTTACGGTCCGCCCGAGAAAGCTCAGCATCCACGCAAGGGACGACGCGGGACGCGCCGGTCGGGCGATCCCCTCGCGCGGATCGAAGCGGCGACGGTCAGCCCGTGCTCGCATCCCCGTCTGCTTTTGACGGCCCTTCCACAAGCCCTGGCGGCCCGGAGCCGATAAGTACGTTCCGGTGGCCATCGGTACGAGCTTCATCAGCATCAACAACATCGCCAGCGCCCAGTTCGAGTTCCGGGCTGAGGACTGGGCCGACCGCTCCCAGCGGGCCCGCGCGCTGGCGCTGAGCATCAACGGTTACGAAGTCTCGCCCCACCCGCGCGGATACGCCTGTCACCGGCCCAAGTGGGTGTGGGTCGAGGCCGACGCGGCAGGCCGGAAGGTGCCCTGGGGCGAGTTCCGGCTGCTCGTCCCG
>JAFAZB010000121.1 GCA_019240015.1 Solirubrobacterales bacterium | reverse complement strand
CGTACCGGATCGTCCAAGAGGCGCTTACCAACGTGATCCGCCACGCCGAGGCCGGCGGCGCCGAGGTCACGCTGTCCTACGGCACGGCAGCGCTCGAGCTGAGCGTGACCGACGACGGCGTCGGGCCGCCCGGCTCGGGCGGCAACGAGGGCCACGGGCTGGTCGGCATGCGCGAGCGCGTGGCGCTGTTCGGCGGCGAGCTGGTGGCCGGCGAGCGGCTAGACGGGCACGGCTATCGCGTGCACGCGTCGCTGCCGCTGAATTGAGCATGTCGAGGCTGCGCGTGGTGATCGCCGACGACCAGCCGCTGATGCGCGCGGGTTTCCGCGCCGTGCTCGAGGCGTCGGGCGAAGTCGAGGTGGTCGGCGAAGCGGGGGACGGCCAGGAGGCGGTCGCCGCGGTGCGCGCGCTGAAGCCGGACGTGGTGCTGATGGACGTGCGGATGCCGAAGCTCGATGGGATCGAGGCGATTCGCCAGCTGCCCAGCCATCGCGTCCTCGTGCTGACCACGTTCGGTCTCGACGAGTACATCGTCGAGGCGCTGCGCGCGGGGGCGAGCGGCTTCATAACCAAGGACGTTCCAGCCGATGAGCTCGTGCGCGCCGTGCGCGTGGTGGCGGCGGGCGATGCGCTGCTGACGCCCGCGATCACGCGCCAGCTGCTCGATCGAGTCGCGCGGCGCCTGCCCGCGCCGGTGGCGGGCGGTCCGGACGTGCTGGCCGAGCTGACCGAGCGCGAACGCGAGGTGCTCGAGCTGCTGGCGCGGGGGATGTCCAACGCCGAGATCGCCGAAGCGCTCGTGGTGGGAGAGGCCACGGTCAAGACGCACGTCTCGAACGTGCTGATGAAGCTCGGGCTACGCGACCGGGTGCAGGCGGTGGTGCTGGCGTACGAGGTGGGATTGGTCAAGCCCGGCTCGCAGTGAGCGGCCGCGCAGCTCCGGCTCCCCCACGGGGCGGAGCCGGCGGCAGCGCTCCTCCTCGCGCCGGAGGATCGGATCGCCCCGCCGGGCGACGACATCCCAGCGGCGCGGGCTTAGCGTTCCCACCCATGACCACCACTTCAGAGAACATCATCGAAACCCGGGGGCTGACCAAACGGTTCGGCCAGCGGGTCGCTGTGGCCGGGGTCGACGTGAGCGTTCCGCGTGGCTGTGCGTTTGGCTTCCTGGGGCACAACGGCGCCGGGAAGACGACGCTGATCCGGCTGCTGCTGGGCCTCACCCAGGCCGATGCCGGGACGATGCAGATTGCCGGCAGGCCGATCCCGCAAGAGCGGGCGCAGGTGCTGGCTCGAGTCGGCGCGATCGTGGAGGAGCCCCATTTCCACGGTCACCTGACGGGGCGGGAAAACCTGCGCGTGATCGCCGCCGCCCGCGACCCTCAGGCGGTGAGCAGGATCGATGGGGCGCTGCAGCGGGTAGGGCTGAGCGACCGGGCCGGGGATCGGGTGCGGACCTACTCCCAGGGAATGCGACAGCGGCTCGGGGTGGCGCGGTGCCTGCTGGCCGAGCCTGAGCTGCTGATCCTCGACGAGCCGATGAACGGCCTCGACCCGGGGGGGATCCTCGAGTTCCGCAAGATGATCGCGGAGCTGGTCGGGGAGGGCCGCACGGTGTTCCTGTCCTCGCACCTGCTCGACGAGGTGGAGAAGACATGCGATGCGGCGGCCGTGATCGACCGCGGGCGGGTGATCGCCCAGGGATCGATCGGAGAGCTGGTGCGATCTGAGCACGCCGAGCTCGAGATCGGCTGCGATCGGCCTGAGCTGGCGCTCGACCTGCTCGACAGCCACGACGGCGTCGCGGCCGCTCAGCGGATCGACGATGGCATCCGGGTGACCCTGTCGAGCAACGACGGCGCCGCGTCGATCAATGCACGCCTGGTGCAGGGGGGCGTCGCGGTATTCCGGCTTACCCCGGTGCGCGAGTCACTGGAGCAGCGCTTCCTGGAGATCACCTCACAGATCGGAGACCCTCAATGACCGCCACGATCGCCCGCCAGATGATCGCCGCCGAGATCCTAAAGCTGCGGCGCAATCGGGCGCTGATGGGCTTCACGCTGCTGCTCACGGTCGGGATCGTGGTAGTGGTGTTTGGCTATCTCGCGATCCAGCACGCCTCTGACGTAGCCAGGCACGGCCCTGCCGGCGGGACCGACAACTTCGATCACGCGGTGAGAGCACTCGGCGTGTTTTTCGGGATGCTGGCTGCGATCCTGGTCGGCACCGAGGCAGGCACCGCCGACCTCTCGAGCGGCGTTTTTCGTGACCTGGTCGCCACCGGCCGCTCGCGTCTGTCGCTGTTCTTCGTCCGAGCGCCAGCTGCGATCCTCGTCACGCTCGCCTTCAGCGCGGTGGCGTACGCGGTCGCGTTGATCGCGACGTTCGCCTTCGCGGGCTCGATGCCCACGCCGAGCGCCGGCCTGATCCTGCAATCAGCCGGCTGGATCGCGCTTTGCAACTCGATCCTCGCGGCATTGGCAGTCGGGGTCGGCTCGCTCACCGGTTCACGTGGCGTTACGCTTACGGCGCTGATCGGCTGGCAGGCGGTGGCGACCAACCTGCTGCTGAGCATCACCTCTCTGGGCGGCGCACGCGATGGTCTCTTGACAGCCGCCCTGACGCAGGTGATTCCGCTGTCAGGCGGTGGGCGTGGCGACGTGACGATGGCAACGGGAATCGCGGTCGCGGTGCTGGCCGTGTGGGCGATCGTGCCGCTGGCGATCGGCGCCTGGCGGACCCAGACCCAGGACGCCTAGCGCCAATCTCAGATCACGCGGAGGCGCGGGCCAGGAGCGACTCCTGGCCCGCGAGCGTCTGACTGGTCGCGGAGCTGATCTCCACCTCGACGAGCTCGCCCGGGGCGCCGAGCCCGGTGAAGTTCACCACCTTGTTGTGCCGGGAGCGGCCCCTCAGGCGCGTGGGGTCAGTGCGGGACGGCCCCTCCACCAGCACCTCCAGCGTTCGTCCCACGAACCGCTCGGCGCGCTCGCGGGCCCGGCGCTGGATCACCTCCACCAGCCGCTCGAGCCGCGCGACCTTGATCTCGTGCGGCAGTTGCCCGGAGAGCGTCGCGGCCTCGGTTCCCCGACGAGCGGAGTACAGGAATGTGAACGCCCCGTCGTAGCCGACCGTCTCCGCGACTTCGAGCGTCTGCTCGAAGTCGTCCTCGGTCTCCCCCGGGAACCCCACGATGATGTCGGTGGTCAGCGAGCAGTCAGGCACGAGCGCACGGATCAGCGCAACCCGGTCGAGGTACCGCTCGCGGCTGTAGGTTCGGCGCATCCGCTTCAGCACGGTGCTCGAACCGGACTGAAGCGGAAGGTGGATGTGCTCGCACAGCGCGCCGAGGTCGGCGTGGGCGCGGATCACGTCCTCGCGCATGTCCTTCGGGTGCGGGCTCGTATAGCGGATCCGGTCGATGCCCTCGATCGCGTTGATCCTCGCCAGCAGCTCCGCGAAGGTGATGCGCTCCGAAGGCTCCAGGTCACGACCGTAGGAGTTGACGTTCTGACCGAGCAAAGTGACTTCGCGCACGCCGTCCGCCGCCAGTCGCCTCACCTCGGCGACTAGCTCGTCGGGGCGGCGACTCACCTCCCGCCCGCGGGTCGAGGGCACGATGCAGTACGAGCACACGCAGTTGCAGCCCACGCTGATCTGAACCCAGGCCTGGAATTCGCGGGCGCGCTTTGAGGGCAGCCGGCCGGTGAAGCCCTCGAACTCGAAGAACCCCTGGGCGGTCAACGAGTCGCTGGTCAGGAACTCGGCGAGCTTGTGCACCTGGCCCGGCCCGAACGCCACGTC
>JAFAZB010000076.1 GCA_019240015.1 Solirubrobacterales bacterium | reverse complement strand
CGCCGAGGCGGTCCGCGACCTGCTCCAGCAGGTCGATCTCGACGCCGAGTCCGCCGACCTGCAGGAGCAGGTCAAGACCGCCAAGGGCCAGAAGCAGGCGCGTGCCGTCAAGCGGCTGAAGGTCGTCTCGGCGTTCCTCTCCTCCGGCAACAAGCCCGACATGATGATCCTGGAGGCGGTGCCGGTGATCCCGCCGGAGCTACGGCCGATGGTCCAGCTCGACGGCGGCCGGTTCGCCACCTCGGACCTCAACGACCTCTACCGCAGGGTGATCAACCGCAACAACCGCCTCAAGCGCCTGCTCGACCTCGGCGCCCCCGAGATCATCGTCAACAACGAGAAGCGGATGCTCCAGGAGGCGGTCGACGCGCTGTTCGACAACGGCCGCCGCGGGCGCCCCGTCACGGGTCCGGGCAACCGTCCCCTAAAGTCGCTCAGCGACATGCTGAAGGGCAAGCAGGGCCGTTTCCGCCAGAACCTGCTCGGCAAGCGCGTCGACTACTCGGGACGCTCCGTGATCGTCTCGGGCCCCTCGCTGCGGCTGCACCAGTGCGGGCTGCCGAAGCTGATGGCGCTCGAGCTGTTCAAGCCCTTCATCATGGCGCGGCTCGTCGAGCGCAAGTCCGCCCAGAACATCAAGGCCGCCAAGAAGATGGTCGACTCGATGATTCCCGAGGTCTGGGACGTGCTCGAGGAAGTGATCCACGAGCATCCGGTGCTGCTCAACCGCGCACCCACGCTCCACCGGCTGGGAATCCAGGCATTCGAGCCGGTGCTCGTCGAGGGCAAGGCGATCCAGGTTCACCCCCTGGTCTGCCACGCGTTCAACGCCGACTTCGACGGCGACCAGATGGCGGTCCACCTGCCGCTGTCGGCCGAGGCCCAGGCCGAGGCCCGGATTCTGATGCTGTCCTCGAACAACATCCTCTCTCCCGCCCACGGGGCGCCGCTGGCGACCCCCACCCAGGACATGGTGCTGGGCGCCTATTACCTCACCTACGGTCCGGATGCGACCGAGCTCGAGAAGATCGACCCCGCCAGCTACGACCCGCGTCCACACGTGTTCCGCACCGCGCAGGAGGCGGAGTGGTCCTACGAGCACGGCGTCGTGAGGCTGCACGACCTGGCCGAGTACCGGCCGCAGGGACGTGAGGGTGGCCACGTGCTGACCACAGTCGGCCGGATCCTCTACAACGACAAGATCGAGCGGGCGCTGGCCGAAGCGCTCGGGGACGGCTTCGACGCAAGCTCATTCGAGTTCATCAACCGCTCGATGAAGAAGGCCGACACGACCAAGCTGGTCGACGGGCTGGTGCAGGCCTACGGCGCAGCCACGATCTCGCAGGTGCTCGACGCGTTCAAGGACATCGGTTTCCACTACGCCACCCAGGCGGGGGTCACGATCTCCAAGAACGACGTGCAGACACCTCCGGTCAAGGCCGAGATCCTCACTCGTTACGACGAGCAGCTGGCGACGATCGAGTCCCAGTACGACTCCGGCGAGATCACCCAGGAGGAGCGCCACGAGGCCGTAACCAAGCTGTGGGAGAACGCCACCAGGGATGTGGGCGAGGCGCTCGAGGACTATCTCGACGAGCTCAACCCGATCTTCATGATGGCCAACTCGGGCGCGCGCGGATCGAAATCCCAGATGCGCCAGCTGGCCGGCATGCGCGGTCTGATGGCCAACCCGAAGGGCGAGATCATCGAGCGTCCGATCAAGGCCAACTTCATCGAGGGCCTGAGCGTGCTCGAGTACTTCATCTCCACCCATGGCGCCCGCAAGGGACTGGCGGACACGGCGCTGCGGACCGCGGACTCCGGCTACCTCACCCGCCGGCTGGTCGACGTGGCCCAGGACGTGATCATCCGGATCGAGGACTGCGGCACCGCGGACTACATCGAGATGCCGGTGTCGATGCTGGAAGTCGATCCCGACAGCAGGCGACTGCGGCCCACCGGGGAGCCCAACGACGACCTGATCGGGCGAATCGCCCCGGAAGACATCAAGACCAAGCGCGGTCGGGTGATGGTGGAGAAGGGCGCCCAGATCGATCGCGCGGAGCTCGCCGACATCGTCGAGGCGTTCCGCGAGGACACTGAGAAGGGGAACCTGATCACGATCCCCGTGCGGTCGGTACTCAAGTGCGAGGCCACCACCGGCGTGTGCCAGCGCTGCTATGGCCGCTCGCTGGCGAGCGGCAAGCTGGCGCAAATCGGCGACGCGGTAGGGATCATCGCCGCGCAGTCGATCGGCGAGCCGGGCACGCAGCTGACGATGCGCACGTTCCACCACGGTGGCGTCGCCGGCGCGGACATCACCCAGGGCCTGCCCCGGGTGGTGGAGCTGTTCGAGGCCCGCAAGCCCAAGGGCCTGGCGAAGATCGCCGAGGTCGGCGGCAAGGTCTCGATCGAGGAGTCCGACAAGGCCGTCACGGTCGTCATCACAGACGACGGCGGCGAGGAGCATCGCCACACGTTCCCGCGCCGGACGCTGTTGTTCGTGGATTCAGGCCAGAAGATCGAGCCCGGGACGCAGCTCAACGAGGGCTCGCTGTACCCGCACGAGCTGCTGGCGATCCGCGGCCGGACCGAGACCGAGCTGTACCTCGTTCGCGAGGTGCAGGAGGTCTACAAGTCCCAGGGCGTCGACATCAACGACAAGCACATCGAGCTGATCGTGCGACAGATGATGAAGAAGGTCAGGGTCGACCAGAAGGGCGACACCGATCTGCTCCCCGGTCAGTTCGTCGACCGCCAGGAGTACGCGCGCGTGAACAAGGCAGTGATCGACTCCGGCGGCGAGGCGGCCCAGGCCGAGGAGATCATCCTGGGGATCACCAAGGCCTCGCTCAACACCGATTCGTTCCTGTCGGCGGCCTCGTTCCAGGAGACCACCAAGGTGCTGACCGACGCCGCACTCGAGGGCAAGACCGATCGCCTGAACGGGCTCAAGGAGAACGTGATCATCGGCAAGCTGATCCCGGCCGCCACCGGCCTGAAGCGCTACCGGCGGATCGAGATCGAGCCCGCCGAGCCGCTCCCGCGTGGGATGGACGAGGTCGGACTGCTCGACCACGACGACCTCGCGGCCGAGCTGGGGCTGACCGATGGCGAGGGCCTGACCGGCTTCGCCGGCGGCATCGAGCCCGACCTCTCAGATCTCGAGGAGATCGGCAGCGGCGGCTCGTCGCTGGGCTTCGCCGAGGAGCTCGCGGACCTCGACCTGCCAGTGGAGGACGGCGACTCCGGAGAGGAGTAAGGCTGGGTCGCGGGCGCGCGGCGGGGCGGGCGCGCGCGGGCGGTCGCGGGCGCGCGGCGGGGGGCGCGCGCGGGCGGGCGCGGTAACGCCCTGGTCGCCCGGGGCTCGGCCCCGGGGGCCCCAGCCGCGTGGGATCGACCGCCCCCAGCCCCCCGAGCGGGCATCGATCGTCACGAATCACCCACAGGGCGACCCGAATCGGAGGGTGTGGGCAAAAATGACGGCCGGACGGCACCTGGAGGACGCACCCCCTCATTGCCCCGGGGGGAGTGGG
>JAFAZB010000067.1 GCA_019240015.1 Solirubrobacterales bacterium | reverse complement strand
GCCCCCGCCCCCGCGGTTGTTACCGGCCGGTGCCTATATTTGAACGACGCCGATGCAAGCCGAAGCAGCCACGCCACACACCCCCGGCGACCTGGCCCAGGGCCTGCGAAGCGTCGGCTATCTCCCCGGGGAGTCGACGGCGCTGGTCTCCTTCCTGGCGACCAAGCTCGGCAAGCCGGTCCTGGTCGAGGGTCCCGCCGGCGTGGGCAAGACCGAGCTCGCCAAGGCGCTGTCGCGCTACCTGGGACGGACGCTGGTGCGGCTCCAGTGCTACGAGGGGCTCGACGAGGCCAAGGCCCTGTACGAGTGGAACTACCGCAAGCAGCTGTTGCGGATCCAGACCGAGTCGGAGGGGGCCGGCTGGCAGGAGGTGCAGGAGGACATCTTCGGCGAGGAGTTCCTGCTGGCGCGGCCGCTGATGACCGCGATCGCCTCCGCCGAACCGGTGGTCCTGTTGATCGACGAGATCGACAAGACCGACCAGGAGTTCGAGGCGATGCTGCTCGAGCTGCTGAGCGACTTCCAGATCTCGATTCCCGAGCTGGGCCGGATCGAGGCCAAGACCCAGCCGGTGGTGCTGCTGACCTCCAACAACACCCGCGAGCTGACCGAGGCGCTGAAGCGGCGCTGCCTGTACCTGTGGCTCGACTACCCCGACCTCGAGCACGAGCTCGAGATCGTCCGCCTGCACTCGCCCCAGCTCGACGCCACCGTGGCCCGCAAGCTGGTCGAGGTCGTACACCAGGTTCGCGAGCTCGACCTCAAGAAACCGCCCAGCATCGCCGAGTCGATCGATTGGGCGCGGGCGCTGATCCTGCTGGGCGCGGAGGACATCGACGAGTACACGTTCAAGGAGACGATGAGCGTGATCGTCAAGCACCGCACCGACCTCGACACGGTCGCCGCCCGGGTGGGGATCAAGCTCGGCCCGGCGGCGACGGATGCCCGACCCGCGGCCTGAGCGTCGCGATGGCGCCGCAGGCCCCACCAACATCTACGGCGGGATTCCAGACCGCGGTCCCGGCAGCCTCGACGGTCAGCTGCTGGCGTTCGCCGAGGAGCTGCGGGAGGAGGGCATGGCACTCGGGACCTCCGAGCTGCTGGACGCGTTCGCGGCACTCGAGCAGGTGCCGTGGACCGAGCAGACAGCGTTCAGAGACTCGCTCGCTGCCACGCTCGCCAAGTCCCAGGAGGACCGGCGCACCTTCGAGCTGGTGTTCGAGCGCTTCTTCTTCCGGGCGGCCGAGGCGCAGGCGGCACGGCGCAACATCACCGAAGCCCACGGCGGCCTGGCGGACGGCAGCGAGCTGAACCTCGACACGCTCGTGCAGCAGATCGCGGCGGCGCTGCGCGACGGCTCGGACGCGGCGCTGCGCGACCTGGCGCGGCTTGCGATCACCGCCTTCGGCCGCGGCGAGGGGTCCGGCGTGCTCGGCGTCGACGTGCAGCGGATCCGCCGTGCGCTCGGCCTGCGCACCGAGCCGCAGCCGTCACTCGCGCGCGATGACCCGCGCCGGCACGGACTCCCCCGCGAGCAGCTGCGCCGGTTCGAGCAGCACCTGCGGCGCGAGCTCGAGCGCGACCTGATCGAGCGGACCTCCTCGCTGCCGCCGAAGCGCCCGCTGAACGAGCTCGACCGGGCCCTGCCCACGGGACCGATCCAGGACCTCGCGGCCGTGCACCGAGTGGTCGCGCAGCTCAAGCGCCGGCTCGCCACCCAGGGGCATGAGCTCAAAGGGCGAAAGCGCCACGCGCAGGTCGATGTGCGCCGCACGATGCGCGCCTCGCTCCAGACCGGCGGAGTCCCGGTGCAGCTCAAGTTCCGCCCCAAGCGGCCGCGGCGCCCCGAGATCTTCGTGCTGTGCGACGTGTCCACCAGCGTCACCAGCGCCAGCACCTTCTTCCTGTCGGTGCTGCACGCGCTGCACGACGCGTTTCGCAAGCTGCGCTCGTTCGTGTTCATCGAGCGGATCTCCGAGGTCACCGAGGTGTTCGAGCGCGAGCGCGACTTCCGGGCCGCCAGCGAAGCCGTGTCGCGCGACGCCGGCGTCGCGGACGTGTCCGGCTACACCGACTACGGTCGGGTGTGGACCGAGTTCCTGACGATGATCGAGGACGAGCTGCATCCCCGGGCCACGGTGATCGTGCTCGGCGACGCCCGCACCAACGGCCGGGCCCCCCGCGACGAAGTGTTCGCGGCGATCACCGCCAAGGCTGGGCGCACCTTCTGGCTGAACCCCGAGCCGCGCCTGTACTGGAACTACGGCGACAGCGTGATCGCCGCCTACGAGCAGCACTGCACCGCGTTCGAGTGCTGGCGCACCGACCAGCTCGAGGAGTTCGTCAAAGCGCTGACGAGTCCGGGGCGGGGGTAGCGGGGCGTTCGGCGCGAGTGGCCTGGGGGCTGGCGAGGTGGTCGCGAATCCGATGCGCCGCCCTGTGATCGCGGGCCGCGTGCGCGCTGGCGCTGTCTTCGCGGCCCGCGACGCGAGGGACCCCGGCCGAACCCGAATCCTTCTCCGCTTTCACCTGCACGAGATCCCAAACTGCCCCTGCTTCCGGCGAAATGGGTTCTCATGCATCCATGCAATGCACGAGAACCCAAGTTGGGCAGCGCCGGGCCAATTTGGGATCTCGTGCAGGTCGCCAGACGACGCCCGCCGACCCTCACGCCTCCGTGAACCTGGTATGCAGCGTCCGGGTGTCGCCGTTGACGTCTTTGAGCACCCACTTGGCGCGGTAGCTCCCCGGCGCCAGGCCGGGGACGCTCACGCCGAGCGCCGTGTCCACGTTGGCGGCGTGGAAGACCGTCTGGCCCGAGGCCGCCGAGCTGATCGTGAGCGAGATCGGCGTGCCGGTGGCGATCGTCGAGCCGCCCATCCCGGGGAGCCCGGGCTGGGCCGAGGCGATGAACGGGCCGTACAGGGTCTCGTCCTGGATCGGGGCGGTCGACTCGATCGACGGGACCGCGACGCTCGTCTGACCGCCGCTGAACTCATCGGTCTGCTCGATGTCGGTCGCCGGCAGGCCCCTGGCATTGCCGCTCGACGGGCAGATCGTCCCGGTGGCCGCGATCCCCGCGCCGACGGCGGCGCTCACCGGGGGGGCGCTGAGCGGCGGACCGTAGTAGTCGCCGGGCTCGCAGCGGCCTCCTTTCAGGCGGGTTTGATCGCCGGCGATATCGACCCGCAGGTGGGCCACGTGGAGCGTGGTCAGGGCTCGCCGGAGCCGGTTTGTGAGCGTCACCAGATCGCCAGCGGCGACCGGCAGCTGCACGTAGATCGTCCCCCGCCGATCTGCGCGAGCGTGACGGACGGCGTGAGCGCGGCGGCGGGTCAGCGTGTATCGCCCGCCGGGCACGAGGCCGCTGCAGCCCACGGCCCGCGTGCGCAGGTACGCGGTACAGCTGGGGAACCCGCTGGGGGTGAACAGCAGCTGTGAGTTGCCGGCGTTGGGGACGCTGCCCGGCTCGCCGAGCTCCGCCGTGAGCGTGACCAGCGCGCCGCTGGGGCTTAGCGAGCTGTCGGCGC
>JAFAZB010000047.1 GCA_019240015.1 Solirubrobacterales bacterium | reverse complement strand
ACGGCGACATCGCCGCCGGCGAGCCGCTTTGCCCACACGGAGGTGGCGCCGCTGCGCAGCACCGGATGACCCTGCACGCCGAGTGCGTCCTGGTCGACCGCGATCACGTCGCGGTTGGTCAGGATCGTGCGGGCCGGGGCGCTCAAGCGGCGCACGTCGGTCCCGGCGATCAGCGGCGCCGCCATCTCGGCCCAGAGGCTGAAGTGCGTGCGGTACTCGGTATCGGTCATGCCGCCGTTGCCGACCTCGAGCATGTCGGGGTCGTTCCAGGCGCCCGGCCGCGCGTAGCGCCACAGCGGCGCATTGAGCGCGGTGATCTGCATCACCGACTGCCAGCTGTCCTTGATATCGCCGGTCGTGCGCCACAGATTGGCCGTCTGCGGGCCCCAGAGCCACGGAAACGCAACGCCCCAGATCGAGAGGCTGTACACGATCGGGCGTCCGGTCGCGAGCAGCGCGTCGCGCATCCGCCGGTACTCACCCTGCGGGTTCAGACCTTGGGTGTTGCACCAGTCGAGCTTCACGTAGTCGACACCCCAGCTGGCGAACGTCCGCGCGTCCTCGAGGTCGTGGCCGTAGCTGCCGGGGTAGGCGCCGCACGTAGCGTCGCCGGCGTCCTCGTAGATGCCCAGCTCGAGGCCGCGCGCGTGGACGTAGGCCGCGACCGCGGCGATCCCGTGCGGGAACTTGTGCGGATCGGGGACGAGGTCCCCCGCCGCGTTGCGAGTATGAGACAGCCAGCAATCGTCGATGTTCACGTAGCGGTACCCGGCCGCCGCCATGCCCGAGGAGACCATCGCGTCGGCTGAGCGCTCGATCAGCTGCTCGTTGACGTTGCAGCCAAACGCGTTCCAGTCGTTGAAGCCCATCGGCGGGGTCCGCGCCACGCCGTTGTTGAGCGCGACCGCAGGCGCGGCAGAGCAACCCAGCGCTGCCGCGGTCACCACCAATACCACCGACCACCGGATCCTCACGAGACCTCCCTCCGAGATGAGCGCCGAGGCGTTAGTACCCGCTCCGCGGGCGGCTACACAGAGAGCGCTTCGCTGAACGCCGCCAGCGCCTGTTCCACGCCCGCGCGATCGACGTCTAGGTGCGTCACGGCGCGCAGGCGATGGGCGTCGATCGCCTGCAGCTCGACGAGGTCGGCGAGCCGCGCGACGAGGCCGGGGGCGTCATCCACCTCGAAGATCACGATGTTCGTCTGCACCGTGGCCGGATCGAGACGCACGCCGGGCATCGTGGCGAGTTCTTCCGCGAGCTTTCGCGCGTTCGCGTGGTCCTCGGCCAGGCGCTCGACGTGATGGTCGAGCGCATACAGACAGCCGGCGGCCACGATCCCCGACTGCCGGAACGCACCGCCGAGCATCTGCTTCCAACGCCACGCCTCGTCGATCAGCTCGCGTGAGGCGGCGAGCACCGCGCCGACCGGGGCGCCGAGCCCCTTGGTGAAATCGACCCATGCGGTGTCGAACCCGCCCGCGAACTCACTCGCCGGGATGCCGGTCGCGACCACGGCGTTCATCAGTCGTGCGCCGTCGAGGTGGGCGCGCAGCTGGTGCCGGTGGGCCGCATCGAGCACCTCGCGGATCGTCTCGCGCGGCCAGACCCTCCCGCCGCCGATGTTCGTCGTCTGCTCGACCGACACGAGCCGCGAGCGCGGCGCGTAGCGATTGCCGGGCTCGCGCACGGCGGCTTCCAGCTGCGCCGCCGTGAAGACGCCGCCCTCCCCATCCAGCGTGCGGACCATCGCCCCGGACAGCTGCGCCGGTCCGCCGGCCTCGAAGTTGACCGGGTGCGCCGTGCGATCGACGAGCAGCTCGTCTCCGCCCGGGCGCATGTGCAGCCGGAGCGCGATCTCGTTGCACATCGTGCCGCTCGGCAGGAACACCGCAGCCTCGTGGCCGAGCAACTCGGCGACCCGGTCCTCGAGCGCCCGCGTGGTCGGGTCTAGCCCCCGTTGCTCATCCCCCACCTCCGCCGCCGCGATCGCCGCCCGCATCCCTTGCGTGGGGCGCGTTTGGGTGTCGCTGTAGAGGTTGATCGGGGGCACGGGAGGACTCACCGTACCCGGACCGGCCAGCCTTCGGGTGTCACAGCCGCGAGCGCTATCTCGTCTTGCCGGGTGTAACGCTGTTGGCAAGCTTCCCGCCGTTGCCCGTCCGCTGCGTGGCCGCAACCGCGTCGCACGGACCCTGCTGAACTGGATGCGGCTCGGCGCGCGTGTCCCCGGGACCCGGCTGCAACCGACCGAGATCAACGGCAGCCCGGGAGCGCTGCTCCTGGACTCGGAAGACCGGCTGATCGGCGTCTGGGCGCTCGAGATCGGCCGCGCCGAGATCCTGGC
>JAFAZB010000403.1 GCA_019240015.1 Solirubrobacterales bacterium | reverse complement strand
CTCGTGCACGACCGACAATCCCGCCTGATGCAGCAGCCCGTCGAACGTGTCATAGAAGGTGCGGTCGGTCTCCTGCACCCCTCGCTCGTAGGCCTCCAGGCTACGGGATAGCGCTTGGCCCGCCGCCTGGAGCGTCATCGCATCGGGCGGCAGGAACTCGCTCACTGGACCAGCGACCGCAGCCGCCCCAATGCGTCATCGATCTGCGCTTCGCTCACCACGAGCGGCGGCTCGAAGCGGATCGTCCCCGGACCAGTCGCATTGACGATCAGGCGCTGGCGCTGGAGCGCCTCGAGCGCCAGCTCGGGCGCGGACAGGCCGTCGCGGAGATCGATCGCGAGCATCAGCCCTCGCCCTCTGACGCTCGCCGCGAATGGGAGCGCCGCCAGTCCCGTCGCGAGCCGCTCGCCGAGCACGCGCACACGGTCCAGCAGCGCGGGCTCGCTGCAGATCGCCAGCGCCTCGAGAGCGGCGCCGGCGATCACCGGGCCACCGGCGAACGTCGACCCGTGATCGCCCGGCTTGAACACGTCCGCCAGCCGGGGACCCGTGATCAGTGCGCCGATCGGCAGTCCTCCCCCCAGCGCCTTGGCGGTCGTGATCGCGTCCGGCACGACCCCCGTCTGCTCATACGCCCACAGCGTTCCCGTCCTGCCCATCCCGCACTGGATCTCGTCGAACACCAGCGCGGCGCCGTAGCGATCACACGCCTCGCGCGCGGCGCCGAGCAGCTCGTCCGAGAGGACATGGATCCCACTCTCCCCCTGGATCGGCTCGAGCAACACGGCGGCGGTCTCGGGACCGACCGCTGCCGCCACCGCCTCTGGGTGCTTGGAAACCACCCTGAAACCGGGGACCAGCGGCGCGAACGGCGCCTGCTTTGACTCCTGCGGAGTGGCCGAAAGCGCGCCATAGGTGCGCCCGTGGAACGCGTCCTGGACGACGACGATCTCGCCGCCGGGCCGCGCCCGCCGGACGAGCTTGATCGCGGCCTCGACCGCCTCGGCACCCGAGTTACAAAGAAACACCTTGCCGCCGAGCGAGCTGCTCGCCAGCCGCGCGGACAGCTCGAGCCCCGGAGCCGTGTAGTAGAGGTTGGTGGCGTGCAGCAGCCGGCCGGCCTGCTCGCGTACGGCCCGCACCACGCGGGGGTGGCAGTGCCCGACGTTGAGTACCGAGATTCCGGCGAGGAAGTCCAGATACTCCTCTCCATCCACATCCCACAACACGCACCCCGAACCGCGCACGAACTCGACCGGGCTACGGACATAGGTCGGGGCGGCGTGCTCGCGCTCGAGCGCCTGCAGCTCTGCGAGGCTCATCCCGGTGGCCCGATCTTGGTTCCCTGGCCGGCGTCGGTGAACAGCTCCAGCAACAACGAGTGGGGGACTCGTCCGTCGACGATGTGGGCGAATGAGACCCCGCCCTGGATCGCTTCCAGGCACGCCGCCAGCTTCGGCCGCATCCCGCCCTCGACGCTCTGCAGCGAAGCCCCGACCAGTGCCGCGCTCGCCTCCGAGACCACGCTCGAAGGGTCGTCCGGATCGCGCAGCCAGCCGGCGACGTCGGTCAGGAACATCAGCTTGTATGCCCCGAGGGCGCGGGCCACCGCCGCCGCCGCCTCGTCGGCGTTGATGTTGTAGGAGTTGCCCTCGCGGTCGGCGCCGACACTCGCCACGACCGGGATGTAGTCCTGCGCGACGTGCATCAACACGTCCACGTCGACTCGATCGATTCGTCCGACGAAACCGATGTCCCGACCGCTCGGAGCGGTCTGGCGCGAGGCCCTGAACAGCAGACCGTCGTCGCCGCACAGGCCCACGGCGAGCTGTCCGTGGCGGTTGATCAACAGCACGATGTCCTTGTTGACCTTGCCGACCAGCACCATCTTCGCCACCTCAACGGTGGCCGCATCCGAGACGCGCAGGCCCTCGACGAACTGGACCGGGAGACTGAGTCGCTCCATGTAGGCGGTGATCTCAGGGCCTCCGCCGTGGACGATCACCGGCTTCATCCCCACGTACTTGAGCAGTACCACGTCGCGCGCGAACTCCTCCTTGCGCTGCGGATCGGTCATCGCCGCGCCGCCGTACTTGATGACCACCGTCTTGCCGTGAAACTCGCGGATGTACGGCAGCGCTTCGAGGAGCGTGGCGACGTCTCTCACGTCGTGTACTCCGCGTTGAAGTGGACGTACTCGGGTGACAGGTCCGAGAAGAACACCTCGGTCTCCGCGCCCGAGCCCGGCAGCGTGAGCACATACTCCACCTCTTCTCGCGCCACCAGGGGCGCGAGCTCACTCAGCTCGCCGAGCGCCGCCTCCCCCGCGCTGACCACGAGCCGTCCCTCGATCTCCAGGTCGGCGATCAATCCCTCGCCGGGCGGGAACACCATCCCCGCAGCCTGCAGAATGCGCCCGAAGTTGGGGTCGCCTCCATGCAGCGCGGTCTTGACGAGATTGGAGTTTGCGATCGCCCGTGCGACGGACTCCACCAGCTCCGAGCCACCACGCACCACGATGCGGCCGACTCGCTTGCAGCCCTCGCCGTCGTGGATGATCTCGAGCGCTAGCTGGCGGAGCAGGGCGTCCATCGCTTCGCCGAGCCGGAGCTCGTCCTCGGACTCTGGCGCCACCCACAGACCGCTCGCCCCGCTGGCAAGCGCGAATACCGTGTCGCTGGTGGACAGCTGACCGTCGACGCTGATGCGGTCAAACGACCGCTTGACCGTCACGCCGGTCAGCAGGTCGAGCGTCGCGGCCGACATCGCCGCGTCGGTCTGCACGAAGCAGAACATCGTCGCGAACCGCGGAGAGATCATCCCCCCGCCCTTTGCCTGCGCGGACAGCGTCACCGTGCCGCTGCGCAGGGTGACCTCGAGACAGGCCCGCTTGGGGCCACGGTCGCTGGTCAGGATCGCGCGCGAGAGCCCCTCCGCGTCCTCGCCAAGCGCCCCGACCGCCGCCCGCACGCCGGCCAGCAGCGGCTCCCGTGGCAGCTCGGTGCCGATCACGCCGGTGGAGGCCACGCCGACCTGCGCCGGCCCCACTCCAAGCAGCTCTGCGGCCAGCGCCTGCGTGGCCCGCGCCGTATCCAGTCCCCGCTGCCCGTCGCCCGTGTTGGAGCCGCCCGAGTTGGCGACGATCGCCCGCAGCCGCGCCAGGTCCGCCTCGCGCGAGGCGATCACGGGTGCACCCACCCGGGCGTTGGTGGTGAACCGGGCGGCGGACACCGTGTCGGTGCAATCCGACACGAGCACGCCGACGTCGAGCGCCTCTGGCTGCTTGAGCCCCGCCGCCACGCCGGCCGCGCGGAACCCGCGAGGCAGCGCGGTGGGATCGCACTCGGTCGCGTGCGCGGGAGCCTGCACCCACCGCGAGCCGAAGAAGCTCACGAGATCCCCTCCCCCTCGGGAAGCCCGAACATCACGTTCAGGTTCTGGACCGCCTGCGAGGCGGCCCCTTTCCAGAGGTTGTCGATCGCGGCGAACACGATCACCCGTCCGGTGCGCTGATCGCGGTGCACCGAGATCCGGCAGATGTTGGTCTCCCGCACGTCGCGCACGCCGGGAGGGGCGTCGGCCAGCTCGATGAACGGCTCCGCGTGGTAGCTGTCGCGGTAGAGCAGGTCGAGGTCGGCCGCGCCCGCGCCGTCGCCGACGGTCACGTAGCAGGAGACCAGTTCGCCCTGGTCGAGCGGCAACAGATGCGGCGTGAACGTGATCCGCACCTCGGCGCCAAGCGCGGCCAGCTCCTGCTCGATCTCCGGGGTGTGGCGGTGGCGGGGAACGCCGTACGCGTTGACGTTCTCATCGACCGTCACGAAGTGGGTCTTTGCGCTCGCGGCGCGGCCGGCGCCGGAGACCCCCGACTTGGCGTCGATCACCACGTCCTGCACCAGCCCGGCACGCGCCAGCGGGGCCAGCGCAAGCACGGCGGCGGTCGGATAGCAGCCGGGGTTGGCGACGAGATCAGCGTCGCGGATTTGCCCGCGGTAGCGCTCGGGCAGTCCGTACACCGCCTCGGCGAGCAGCTCCGGCTCGGGGTGGGGCCGGTACCACTGCTCGTACACGCCCGCGTCGCGCAGCCGGAAGTCGGCGCTCAGGTCGACCACCCGCACCCCCCGCGCCCGCAGCTCGCCGACGAGCTCGGCCGCCGCGCCGTGGGGATAGGCCACCACCGCGGCGTCGAGCTCCGCATGGCGGTCGAGGTCCAGCCGCTCCAGCTCGAGCGGCACGCGGTGGTGGGGGTAGAGGTCCTCGAGGCGGCGGCCGACGTCGGCGCGGGCGGTCACCGTCCGCAGCTCGAACGACGGATGCCGGAACAACAGGCGCGCGGTCAGCGCGCCCGTATAACCCGCTGCGCCGAACACGGACACGCTAAGCGGCACGGACCCTCCCTGAAAGCTCCTCCGCGAGCGCGCGCGTGATCGCCTGGCGGCGCTCTGCCACCTGCTCGTCGGTGAGCGTGCGGTCGGGCGCCCTGAAGGTCAGCCGCAACGCCAGCGAAACATTGCCTTCACCGAGCCGCTCGGGGTCCCGATAGACGTCGAACACGTCGGCGGCGGCCAGCAGCGGTGCGCCGGCGCGGCCCACCACCGACCGTACCTGCTCGGCGCTGACCGCCTCCGGGACGATCACCGCCAGGTCCTCGCGCACCTCGGGGAAGCTGGTCAGATCCCGATAGATCGCCGGCGGGGCTTCGGGCACGAGGTCGAGGTCGAGCTCGAACGCGGCCACGGTCTCGCGCAGGTCCCACTGCCCCGCGACCGACGGATGAAGCTCCCCCAGCCAGCCGGCCACCTGTCCTGCGAGGAGGATCCTCGCGGCGCGCCCCGGGTGCAGGAACGGCTCGCCGCCCGGCTCGACGCTCCACGGCGCCCGCAGCGCCCCGAGCAGGCCCTGGAGCACTCCCTTGGCGGCGAAGAAGTCCGCCGCGCGGGGCTCCGCCTCGCGCCAGCCCGGGGGGCGCACCGGGCCGGTGATCAGCGCCGCCAGGTGGTAGGGCTCGCTGGGCAGCTCCGCTCCGGTCAGGAGGTAGACCGACCCCGCCTCGAACAGCCGCACGCTGCTCGCCCCGCGGGCGCGGTTGTGCCGCGCCACGTCCAGCAGCGATCCGAGCAGCGTGGTCCGCAACGAAGACTGCTCGATCGACAGCGGATTGGCGAGCAGGACCGCATCCTGCTCGCCGACCCTGAGCCGCTGCGCGAGCTCGGGGCCGGCGAAGCTCCAGCCCACGATCTCGTGGAGTCCCTGGGCCGCGAGCGCGTCGACGGCGCGGCGCCGCAGCCGCTGGCGCGCCGTCAGCCGGCCGGCGGCGCCGTGCCGGGAGGGCAGCGTGGCCGGCAGCTTCTCCACCCCATCCATGCGTGCCACCTCCTCGATCACGTCGGCCTCGCGGGTCACGTCGCCGCGGCGGAACGCGGGCGGGCTGACGTCGAGGCCGTCTGGCGCGTCCGCCGTCTCGAACTCGAGCGCGCCGAGGATCTCCCGGCAGCGGTCTCTGGCGATCGGCGCCCCGAGCAGCCGGGCGATCCGTTCCTCGCGCAGGCGGATGCTCGCCGGCGGCGGTCCAGGGCCGCCCACGTCGATCGTGCCCGGCAGCGGCGTGGCCCCGCACAGCTCCACCATCAGCTTGCTCGCGACCGCCTGGGCCTCGATCGCCTGCTCGGGCTGCAGCTGCTTCTCGAACCGGCCCGACGCCTCGCTGCGCAGCCCCAGCGCGAGCGAGGTGCGGTGGATGTTGGGCCCGCTCCAGTTGGCGGCCTCCATCAGCACTCGGGTGGTGGCGCCGTGTACCTCGGAGCGCGCCCCGCCCATCACGCCCGCGATCGAGGTGGGACCCTGCCCGTCCTCGATCAGCACCATCTGCTCGTCGAGCTCGCGCAGCTGGCCATCGAGCGTCTGCACCGCTTCGTGCGCGCCGGCGGTGCGAATCGTCAGGCGACCGCCGGCGACGCGGTCCAGGTCGAAGGCGTGCATCGGCTGGCCGGTCAGCAGCATCACGTAGTTGGTGATGTCGACGACGTTCGAGATCGGCCGCTGGCCGGCCGCCATCAGTCGCGCCTTCAACCACGGCGGGCTGGGCGCGATCTTCACGTCGGCAAACGCGCGCGCCGTGAACCGCGGGCACAGCTCGGGGCACTGCACCGCGATGCTCACCTCCGCGACCTCGCCATCGCTGCCAGGGTCATCTGCCCATGGCGGCGGCTGCAGCGGGGCGCCGGTCGCCGCGTGGGCTTCCCGTGCGACGCCGTAGATCGCCAGGCAGTCGGGGCGGTTCGGAGTGACCTCCAGCACCAGGACCTCGGTGGCGATCGGCAGGACCTCCGCCAGCGGCGAGCCGGGCCGGAGCCCGTCACTGCGATCCCCGTCGGCCAGCACGAGGATGCCCGCGTGCTCGGTGCCGATCGCCAACTCGTCCTCCGCGAGGATCATCCCGTCGGACTGCACCCCCCGGAGCGTGACCTTCTCGAGCGTCCTCCCGTCGGGCATCACCGCTCCGGGCTTGGCCACCGCCACGATCTGCCCCGCCCGCACGTTGGGGGCGCCGCAGACGATCTGCGACGGGTCGCCGCTGCCGACGTCGACCAGGCAGACGCTCAGCCGGTCGGCGTCGGGGTGCGCCCGGCGCTCCAGCACCTTGCCGACGACGAAGTGCTCGAGCCCGGCGACGCCGTGTCGCTCGATCGCCTCGACCTTGGTTCCGGTCAT
>JAFAZB010000391.1 GCA_019240015.1 Solirubrobacterales bacterium | reverse complement strand
TGTCAGGCCGAAGTGCGCATGGACGATGTCGTACGGCTCGGCCCGCCTACCCCTGCCGCCGCCGCGGCGTCTCAGCCCCGCGGCCGCCCGTAGGTAAGCCGACGGTCCGCCCGGTCCGAACGAAAACACCTCCAGCTCGACGTCCGGCAGCCGTCCCAGCGCCTCGACCTGGTCGCGGACGAAACTGCCCAAGGCCGGCCGAGCAGGCGTGGGGTACATGTTGGTGACGATCAAGGCACGCATCGCCACGGCGAGCCTACTTCGCGCGTCGGCCTGCGCCGCGGCGTGAGCGTCGCGGTGGCCCCCCGGCCCGAGCACTCGCCTCCCGCGGCGAACTTTGGCGATTTGGCTCGGAGGGGTCGAACCAAATCGCCAAAGTTCGACTCCGCCCGCCCCTCTGGCACCATCACGCGGGTGAGCCTCCGTCAAGACGCTCCCGTCGGCGTGTTCGATTCCGGCGTCGGTGGGTTGACCGTGCTCCACGAACTGCTCGTGTCGCTGCCGAGCGAGGACTACCTATACCTCGGCGACACCGCCCGGCTCCCCTACGGGAACAAGACGCCCGAACAGCTGCGCGGCTACGCGACCGAGATCGCCGACCATCTCGTGGAGGCGGGGTCGAAGCTGGTCGTGATCGCGTGTAACTCGGCCAGCGCGGTGGCGCTCGACGCGGTGCAGCGCAACCTGGTGCAGCGCGGCCTGGAGGTGGATGTGATCGGCGTGCTGCGGCCGGCTGCCCAGTTGGCGGTCGCGGGCAGCCGCAGCGGGCGGATCGGCTTGCTGGCGACGCCCGCCACCGTGGCCAGCGGCGCCTATGAGCGGACGATGCTGGCCGCGGACCCCCACGTGCATCTGGAAAGCGTCGCCTGTCGAGACCTGGCGTCGACCATCGAGGCGGGCTTTCCGTTCGACGAGCGGTTGGTGGACATCGTCCGCGAATACTGCTCGCCGCTGCGCGCGGCTGACGTGGACACGGTGATCCTCGGCTGCACGCATTTCCCGCTGATCGCGCCGATGCTCCAGCGAATGCTGGGCCGCGGAGTGACGCTCGTCACCTCGGGGGCCGGCGTCGCCCGCAGCGTGGAGCGGGCGCTGGCCTCGAGCGGGCTGCTCAACCCACGCGCCGGAGAGGGCAGCTACCGCTTTCGATGCACCGGCGAGGTGGAGCCGTTCCGGGCGCTCGGCACGCGTTTCCTGCAGATGCCGTTGGGGGACGTACGCCGCGTGGAGCTTGGCACGAGGATCGCGGCATGAGCGTCGCGTCGCCGGAGCGAAGCTACGGTCGCGCGGTCGACGGGCTGCGGCCGCTGGCGATCGAGCCCGGCTTCGTTCGCACCGCGACCGGCTCGGCCCTGATCTCGATGGGCGAGACCCGGGTGATCTGCACCGCCTCGGCGCAGGAGAGCGTGCCTCGCTGGCTGATGGGCTCGGGGCGCGGTTGGGTGACCGCGGAGTACGGCATGCTGCCGGCCTCGACCGGGGAGCGAAAGCAGCGCGACGTCAGCAAGGGCAGGCCAGATGGGAGAACGGTCGAGATCCAGCGGCTGATCGGTCGCTCGCTGCGCGGCGTAGTCGACTTCACCGCGCTCGGCGAGCGCACGATCTACGTCGATTGCGACGTGCTCCAGGCCGACGGCGGCACCCGGTGCGCCTCGATCACCGGTGGCCTGGTGGCGCTGCGCCTGGCGTGTGAGCGTCTGGTCCGGCAGGGGTCACTCGAGCGCTCGCCGTTGACGGGCACGGTCGCCGCGGTCTCGTGTGGGGTCGTAAACGGTCTGCCGCTGCTCGATCTCGACTACGCCGAGGACTCGGCCGCCGAAGTCGACGCGAACGTGGTGATGACCGGCGACGGCGGGCTGGTCGAGGTTCAGGCGACCGCCGAGCGCACGCCCCTGTCCCGCACGCATCTGGACGATCTGCTCGCGCTCGCGGCGCAGGGCATCGGAGCGCTGCGCGTGCTCCAGGACGAGGCGGTCGCTGCGGCCGACAGCTAGCGATGGCCGGCTCGTTGGTGCTCGCGACCCGCAACCCCCACAAGCTCGTGGAAGTCACGCGGCTGCTGGCGCCTGAGGGCCTGGCGGTGACTGCGCTTGCCGATCACGTGACGCTTCCTCCCGAGGACGGCGCGACGTTCGCCGACAACGCGCTCCCCAAGGCCCGGACCGCCGCCGCCGCCACGGGTAGGCCCGCGATCGCCGACGATTCGGGGATCGAAGCGCGCGCGCTGCAAGGCCGGCCCGGCGTGCGCTCGGCGCGGTACGCGGGCCCGCGCGCGAGCGACGAGGAGAATCTCCTCAAGCTGATCTCCGAAGTGCCTGCGGGAAGCGGGCTGCGGTATGTGTGCGCACTGGCGTACGTGGATCCGGGCACGGGCGTGGAGCGCCTGTTCTTTGGCGCTTGCGAGGGAGCGATGGCGCCTCAGCGGCGGGGGACCCGCGGGTTCGGCTATGACCCAGTGTTCATCGCCGACGAGCTCGGCGACGGACGTACGATGGCGGAGCTGAGCGAGTCCGAGAAGGACGCGATCAGCCACCGAGGCCGAGCCGTGCGGCAGCTGGTCGCCTGGCTGCGCGAATCGACTTGAGATGCCCACTTCGACGAGCTTGAACCGAGTCCACGCCGCTCCCGTCGTCAAGCATCGGGTCGCGGCGCTGTCGGTGATCTCCAACTCGACCCTGATCTTGCTCAAGGTGGTCGCCGGCACGATCACAGGATCGGTTGCCGTGCTTACCGAGGCGGTTCATTCGAGCATCGACCTGGTCGCCTCGGTCGTGGCCTTCTTCTCGGTCCGCAAGGCCGATGAGCCGGCCGACGACAGCCACCGCTACGGACACGAGAAGATCGAGAACCTGGCGGCCGCAATCGAGGGCATCCTGATCCTGGTCGGATCGGCGGCGATCGTGTTCGAGGCGATCCGGCGGCTGGTCGGCAACGGTCGCGTCCACACGCTCGGGTTTGGCCTCGTCGTGGTCGCGGTGTCGATCGCGGTCAACGTGATCGTTTCGATGCGGATCTCGCGCACCGCACTCGCCACCGGTTCGCCGGCGCTCGCCGGCGACGCCGCGCACCTCAGGACCGACGCGATGACCTCGGCCGCGGTCCTGCTCGGCCTGGCGTTGGTCAAGATCACCGGCGCGCAATGGATCGACCCGGTGGTCGCGATCGCCGTCGCCGCTGCGATCGTCGTCACGGGCGTCCGGCTGCTGTCCAACTCCTCGCGCGTGCTGGTGGACGAATCCCTCCCGCCGGGCGAGGTCGAGGCGATCAGGAGCTCGATCGAGGCTTTCGCGGCCCGCGGCGTGGTCGGCTACCACGCGCTGCGCACCCGGCGAGCCGGTGCGCGACGGTACGTCGACCTGCACATCCAGTTCATCTCGGGTACCTCGCTCGAGAGCGCGCATCGCACCGCCCACGAGCTCCAGGACATGATCGCCCGCCGTGTCAACGGGGCCGACGTGCTGATCCACCTCGAGCCCCAAGACCGGGTACGGCCCGGCGAAGCGCTGGCCGACGAGGGGCATGTGCGCCCGCCCGCGAGCGATCCGGCCCGCATTCCCGGGCCGCCGTCTAGCGCAGGTTGATCGCGGCGGAGACCGCGACCGC
>JAFAZB010000237.1 GCA_019240015.1 Solirubrobacterales bacterium | reverse complement strand
ACCAACATGTACCCCACGCCTGCTCGGCCGGCCTTGGGCAGTTTCGTGCGCGACCAGGTCGAGGCGCTGGGACGTCTGCCGGACGTCGAGCTGGAGGTGTTTTCGTTCGGACCGGGCGGACCCTCGGCTTACCTACGGGCGGCCGCGAGGCTGAGACGCCGCGGCGGCGGCAGGGGTGGGCGGGCCGAGCCGTACGACATCGTCCATGCGCACTTCGGCCTAACCCTCTGGCCGGCGCTCACGGTGGCCGCGCGGGCCCGAGCGGTCACCCTGCACGGGACCGACCTCGCCCACCCCCGCTCGCGCGCGATCACGCTGGCCGGGCTGCGGTCCATGGACCTGGTGGCGACCGTGTCCGAGCCGTTGGCGGACGAGCTGCCGAGCTGGGCCGTTCGCGGCGAGCGCGCGGTGCTGCCATGCGGGGTGGACCTGCGCCGTTTTCACCCCATCCCCCGGGCCCATGCCCGTGCCGAGCTGGGGCTCGATCCCAACCGTGCCTATCTGCTGTTCGCGGCCGATCCCGCCCGGCCGGAGAAGCGCTACGAGCTGGCCCGCGCGGTCGCGGGCGAGGTGCGGCTGCTGACGCTCGGCAACGTCGATCCGGTGCAGGTGCCGCTGTGGGTCAACGCAGCCAACGCGGTGCTCGCGCCCTCCGAGCGCGAGGGCTTCGGGCTCGCCGTGCTCGAGGCGCTCGCCTGCGACGTGCCGGTGCTCGCGACGCCGGTGGGGATCGCTCCACAAGCACTGGCAGGTATCCCAGGCACCCACTGCGGGCCGTTCGACCTGACGGTTTGGCGCGAAGCCCTGTCGCCGCACCTCGCGCTCGCCGATCCGCGCGTACCTGGTCGTGCCCGCGCCGAACAGCTCTCCACCGACCGGATGGCCGAGCGGGTTCGCTCAGCGTGGCTGAAGCTGGTGGGCGCTCCGGCGGCCGGATAACGGCCGGCGCCGGGGGGCGCGCCATATACTCGTTGCGGCGTCCAGCAAATCATGAGCGGCCCGTTAGAACGCATCGTCCGCCGTCGCCCTCCGGCCAACGGCCAGTCTGAACGCCCCTCGACGAACGGCGCCGCCCCAACCAACGGCGCCGCCCCACCCGCGGAGAAGCGCGTCCCCGCCGCGGAAACGGTCCCCGCCAGGGTCGAGGGCCCCGCCGGCACACCCGCCGAAGCCGCAGCCCCCCGAGCCCTAGCCGAAGCCCCCGCCGAAGCCGGAGCAGCCGAAGCCCTCCCCCCACCCTCCGGCTTCCTGGAGCGCGTGCGGATGCGCAAGCGCGCGCAGTACCTCCGCCAGTTGCGCGAGCTGCAACTCCGCGACATCGGCGGGCTCGCGGTCGAGTTGCGTCGCCTGCGCCGCGAGCGTCCGGAGCTGGTGCGCGCCAAGGTCGCCGCCGCTGCGGCCACCAGCGCGGAGCTGCAAGCGCTCGAGCGCGCGCTGCACGAGCGCCACCCGCTCCGCGAGCTGCGCGAGGCGGGCATCAGCGGCGCGTGCCCGCGCTGCGGTTCCGTGCACGGCAGTCGCGATCGCTACTGCGCGGCGTGCGGCCAGGCGCTCCGCGCCACCCGATGAGCGTCCGACCCGGGGCCGCGGGACGGGCCCCGCTCGCACCCCAGCCCCCCGCCGACGACCAGCGCCCCCCGCCCCCCCCCGACGACCCGCGCCCGCGGGCCCCCGCCGACGACCAGCGCCCCCAGCCCCCCGCCGACGACCAGCGCCCGCGGGCCTCGGAGCGCCGGCGCGGGCGGCTTGTCTGCGGCGGCTGTGGCGCCCCACTGCAGGCCGATCAGGAATGGTGCGTCGAGTGCGGGACCGCGCGAACGATCATCCACCGCGCGCCGGACTGGCGGATCCCGATCGCGATCATCGCGACCGTGATCCTGCTCGTCGTGGCCGGGCTCGCGGTCGCGCTGTTCGCGCTCTCGAGCGAGACGAACCGCGCAACCGCAGCCCGCACGTCCCCAGCCCCGCTCACCCAGGCCCAACAGGCACAACCCGCCCCTCACGCCAGGCTTGGCCACCATTCCGCCAGCCTGCTGGTCACCTCACGCGTCAGCGCCGCACCGCCTGCGCTCTCCCGAACCGCCGAGCCGACCACCGCCGGGTCTGCCAACGCCTCCATCGTCGCGAGCACCGAGCGCGTCAGGGCACCCAGCGCGTAGCCCCCCTCGAGCACCGCTCCCACCGGCACCCCCAGCTCGGCGCAGGCGCCGCGGATCGAGCGCGCCAGCGCCGCAAAGCCCTGCTCGGTCAGCTCGCAGTCCGCCAGCGGATCCTCCTGGTGCGCGTCGTAGCCGGCGGAGATCAGCACCAGCTGTGGCGCGAATGCCAGCGCCAGCGGGACCACGACCTGGTCAACCAGGGCGGCGTACAGCCGATCGCCCGAGCCGGCCGGTACCGGCAGGTTGACCGTGAACCCCCTCCCCGCGCCGCTGCCGACGTCGCTCGCAGGGCCGGTCCCTGGATAGAGCGGCGATTGGTGGATCGAGACGAACAGGACGCTGTCGGTGGCACGGAAGATGTCGTTGGTCCCGTTTCCGTGGTGGACGTCCCAGTCGAAGATCATCACGCGCTCGAGACCGTGCGCATCGAGCGCGTGTTGCGCGGCGACCGCGACGCTGTTGAACAGGCAGAAGCCCATCGCCCGCGCCGGCTCGGCATGGTGACCGGGAGGACGGTGGGCGCTGAAGCCGGTCTCGGCCGAGCCATCGATCAGCATGTCGACCAGCTGCGCCGCGCCACCCGCGGCGTGCAGCGCGGCCTCGAACGAGCCGCCGCTGATCACTGTGTCCAGATCCAGGTGTCCGCCCCCCTGCGCCGCGGCCGCCTCGATCCCCGCGACGTAGCTCTCGGGATGCACCGCGGTCAGCGTCGCACGCTCCACCGGACGAGAGCTCAGCCGCTCGAAACCGAGGTAGTCACGCTCGCCCAGCAGCTGCTCGATCGCCGCGATCCGCGAGGCGTTCTCGGGGTGCGAACCGGTGTCGTGCGCGAGCGAGGAGGGGTGCGACAGGTACACCTGTGACGCTCTCATCGGCGAGTACCGTACCTCCAGGTGGAGGCACTGGAGACCCAGGTGCTCGTGATCGGGGCCGGCGCCGCCGGCCTGTACACGGCGCTATGCGCAGCGCGCCACGGAGCGAGCGTGGTGCTGATCTCCGCCACCCCGCTGGCGGAATCCTCGAGCTACTGGGCTCAAGGGGGGCTGGCCGCCGCGCTGGCCAGCGACGACAGCCCGGCGGCCCACCTGGCTGACACGCTCGCCGCAGGCCGCGGCGCGGTGCGGGAGTCGGCCGCACGGGTGCTGTGCGAAGAGGCTCCCCGCGCGGTGGAGGATCTCACGAGTCTCGGGTTCACCTTCGACGCCGACCGGCGCGGGCGGCTCGCGTTGGGTCTGGAGGGCGGTCACTCGGCGCGCCGGATCGTGCACGCCGGCGGGGCCGCCACCGGGCGGCGCTTGATCCGTCAGCTCTCGGCGCTGGTGGCTCAGGACGAGCGAATCGAAGTGCTGGAGCGCCGCCGGGCGGTCGAGCTGCTGAGCGCCGAGGAGCGATGCGTCGGGGCCGCACTCGACGATGGCTCGGTCATCGCGAGCGCCGCGCTGGTGCTCGCGACCGGCGGCTCCGCGGCGCTCTGGCTCCGTACCACCAACCCGCCCGGGGCGGCCGGGGGCGGGCTGCTGTTGGCCCATCAGGCGGGAGCCGCGCTCGCCGACCTCGAACTGATGCAGTTTCATCCCACCGCGGTGGTCGCTGCCGACGGCGCCGACGGCTTCCTGGTGACGGAGGCGGTCCGCGGCGAGGGCGCCAGGCTCCTGGACGGGGGCGGGGAACGATTCGTCGACGAGCTGGCCCCGCGAGACGTGGTCGCGCGGGCGATCCACGCGCAGATGGCGGCGACCGGCGCCCGCTCGGTGGCGCTCGACATGCGCGAGGTCAACCCGGCGCTGTTTCCGAACGTGGTCAGCGCGCTGCGCCGTGCCGGCATCGATCCCGAGCGGGAGCTGGTGCCGGTCGCCCCCGCTGCGCACTACATGATGGGCGGCGTCGTCACCGACCTGCGCTCGAGAGCCACGCTCGGAGGGCTCTACGCGGTCGGCGAGTGTGCTTGCACCGGACTCCACGGCGCCAACCGGCTGGCCTCCAACTCGCTCACCGAATGCTTCGTGTTCGGCGCGCGCGCCGCCGCCGCGGCCGTGGCTGAGCCATCTCCGGAGCGATCTGCGATCGCCTCGTTGCGCCGCACCCACGCGGTGCCGCAGGCCACCCCGACGCCAGCCCGGGCGAGCCGCGCGGCGCTGTGGGAGCACGCCGGACTCGAGCGCGATGGCGCCGGCCTGAGCCGGCTGACCGGCGACCCAGACCCGCTGGTGCGGTTGATCGGGCACTGCGCGCTCGCCCGAACCGAGAGCCGCGGCGCGCAGGTGCGCCGCGACTTTCCGGAGCTCGATCCGCGCCTGGACCGACGTCACGTTACGGTTACGCGCGGGCGGCAGCCCACGCTCGCACGGTGGAGTTGAGCCCGCCGGCGCTTGACGCACCATCTTTCCGCTTAACGCGGATTTAATATGCATAACGTCATTTCCTTCACAAGCGAGAGGGATACTCGCGCCCGCTAAGGGATGGCACCCGGCAGGGAGCCGAAAGGAGTGAGAGTCTGCATGTACCGGTTTAGTCGAGCGATTTACCGGGAGCTGGCGTCGGAGATCACCGAAGATCCCCATGCCGGCAACCCGTACGCCAACCATGAGCGCGTGCTGCACGCGTGCGAGGCCGCGGTCGAGCGGCTCGCGACCGACCGGCACTACTTCGCCCGCCCCGCGCGGACGCTGTTCATGGACATCAGGGCCTACTTTCCGATGGTCTCGCAGCCCCGGGTGCTGCGTGTGATCGAGCGCTACCTGGAGTTCGCGGACGAGTTCCTGCGCAGCCAGCCGCAAAACGGCTACGACATCTATGGCAATCCGCTCCAGTGCCGCGCGAGCACGCGCAAGGGAACGCCCTGTCAGCGGATGCCGCTGCCGCACAACGGCTACTGCCCGTCGCATCAGCACCTGGCTGAGACCGAGGAGCTGGAGCCGGCGCTGGCCGCGTAACAGCTTTATATATGGGGCCCGCTCACGCGGGCCCTTTTTTTGGCGCTCGCGCTCCCGTGGGCGCAACCGCGATAACGTCGCGCCATGCTGCTGGGGGTCGACGTCGGTGGGACCTTCACCGACGCCGTGCTGGCGTTCGATGGGCGGCTCGTGACCGCCAAGGCTCCGACCACGCCCGACGATCAGTCCGAGGGCGTGCTGGCCGCGGTGCGGGCGGCACTGGAGCGCGCCGGGCGTAGCGGCGAGGAGATCGAGGAGTTCTCGCACGGGATGACCGTCGCGACCAACGCGCTGCTCGAGGGTCGCGGCGCCCGCACCGCATTCGTGGCCACCGAGGGCTTCGCCGACATCGTCGCGCTGGGGCGCCAGGACCGCGCCGATCTGTATCGGTTGTGCGCCTCGCGGCCCGCCCCGCTGGTCCCGGACGAGCTGCGCTTCGGCGCACCCGAGCGGATGACGCCCGAGGGCCCACTGAAGGAGCTCAGCGCGCCCGACGCCGAGGCGTTGGCCGGCGAGGTGGCGGGCAGCCAGCCCGAAGCCGTCGCGGTGGCGCTGCTGCACTCCTACCGCCACCCCCAGCACGAGCGGGCGATCGGCGAGGCGCTGCGCTCGGCGCTGCCCGAGGCGCACGTATCGCTCTCGCACGAGGTGGTCGGGACGTTCCGGGAGTTCGAGCGTGCCGCCACGACGGAGGTCGACGCGGCGCTCTCGCCGCTGCTTGCCAGCTACCTGCGCCGGCTGCTCGAGCGCGCCCACGAGGGATCGCTTCCCGAGCCGTCGATCATGCAGTCAAACGGAGGCCTGATCGACGTCCAGTCGGCGGCGGGTCACGCGGCGTGGACCGTGCTGTCGGGTCCGGCCGGCGGGGCGGCCGGCGCCGCGTTCGTGGCGCGGGCGGCGGATACGCCTGACGCGTTGTGCTTCGACATGGGCGGAACTTCGTGCGACGTGTGCGTGGTCGACGGTGGCAGCGTCCAGGAGCAGAGCGCCGGCGAGATCGCCGGCCGGCCGCTGGCGCTGCCGATGGTGGCGGTGCACACGGTTGGCGCCGGTGGCGGCTCGATCGCGTGGCGCGACCCCGGCGGGGCGCTGCGGGTGGGGCCGCGCTCGGCGGGGGCTGACCCGGGCCCGGCGTGCTACGGACGCGGCGGCGAGCAGCCGACCGTCACCGACGCCAACCTGCTGCTCGGGTATCTGGCCGCGGACGCGCCGCTGGCCGGCGGCGTCGAGCTCGACCGAGACGCGGCCGAGCGAGCGCTCGCCGGGCTGGCCGATCAGCTCGGGCTCGAGCCGCTTCAGTGCGCGGAGGGCGTGATCAGGGTGGCGAACGCCGAGATGGTCAGGGCGCTGAGGGTGGTGACCGTGCAGCGCGGGATCGATCCGCGGCGCTACGCGCTACTCGCGTTCGGCGGCGCCGGCCCGCTGCACGCGGCGCAGATCGCGCAGGAGCTGGGGACCGACACGATCGTCTGCCCACGCGCATCCGGGGTGCTCGCGGCGCTCGGGCTGGTCGTCTCGCCGCGCCGGCGGGACGTCCAGCGCAGCGTGTTCCTGGCCGGGGAGGAGCTGACCGCGGAGGCCGTCTCGGCGCTGGTCGCCGAGCTCGGTGACGAGGCGCGCCAGGCGCTCAAGCAGCGCGATGCACACCTCGATGCCACCTACGAGCTGCGCTACCGCGGACAGGCGTTCGAGTTGGCGATCCACGGATCCACTTCGCCCGAGCCCAGCGAGCTGCGCGAGGCATTCGAAGCCGAGCACCAGGACCGCTACGGCTACCGCGACCCCGAGCAGACGCTCGAGCTGGTCACGATCAGGGTCAGCGCGAGCGTTGCGGGCGTCGACGTAGCGCTCGCCGGCGGCGAGCAGCAGGGCGAGCCGCAGCGGGGCAGCCGCGAGGCGACGCTCGGCGGTGAGCGGGTGAAGCTCGAGGTGATCCGCGGCGCTCCGTCCCCGGGCTCCGAGCTTCGGGGGCCCGCGGTGGTGGAGCTCGCCGAATCGACGCTGCTGGTTCCCGACGGCTGGTCGGGCGAGGTCGACGATGGGGGCACGATCGTGCTGCGCTACGCGAGATGATCGACCCCGTCGAGCTCCAGGTCTTGACCGGCGCCCTGCACGCGATCTGCGAGGAGATGGGGGCGGTGCTGATTCGCTCCGCGCACTCGGCCAACATCAAGGAGCGCCGTGACGCCTCGACCGCGCTGTTCACCACCGACGGGGAGATGGTGATGCAGGCCGAGCACATCCCCGTGCACCTGGGCGCGATGCCCGCGGCGGTCGCCGCGGTGCTCGACCGCCAGCACGAGCCGGAGCGCTCCTGGGTCCTCAACGACCCCTACCAGGGAGGCACCCACCTGCCCGACATCACGGTGATCACGCCGGTGTTCGCGGCTCACCAGCTGCTTGCGTTCGCCGCCAGCCGTGCGCACCACGCCGACGTCGGCGGGCCCACGCCTGGCTCGATGCCGGCCGACAGCGCCAGCCTGTCCGACGAAGGGGTGGTGATCGAGCCGCGGGTGCTCGACGAGCAGGCGATCTCCGAGCTGAGCGAGCAGATGCGCCAGCCCGAGCAGCGCCGGGCCGACCTGCGCGCCCAGCTGGCGGCGGGACGGGTGGGGGCTCGGCGGCTCGAGGAGCTCGAGCAGCGCGTCGGCACCGACAAGCTGCTGGCCGCCTTCGAGGAGGTGCTCGACTACGCCGAGCGGCGCATGCGCGCATGCCTGGCCGAGCTCCCCGACGGTGAGCGCCGCGGGCATGACGTGCTCGAGGCGCGTGAAGGGGAGCTGGAGATCGAGCTGTGCGCGACCGTGGCCGGCGAGCGGTTGACGCTCGACTTCACGGGCACCGCCGATCAGCACGAGGGCAACCTCAACTGCCCGCTCGCCGTGACTCGCTCGGCGTGCTATTTCGCGGTTCGGGTGCTGACCGACCCGGACATCCCCGCCAACGCCGGCGCCTACCGCCCGATCGAGGTGGCCGCCCCCAGCGGGTGCCTGCTCAACGCTCGCTCACCCGCCGCGGTGGTCGGGGGCAACGTCGAGACCTCCTCGCGGGTCGCCGACGTCGTCCTGGGGGCATTCGGCCGGGCGCTGGGGCAGGGGACGATGAACAACGTCGTGATCGGCAGCGAGGACGTCGTCTACTACGAGACGATCGGGGGCGGGCAGGGCGCCTGCCCCGAAGACGACGGCCCGAGCGGCGTACACGTCGCGATGAGCAACACGCTCAACACCCCGATCGAGGCGCTCGAGCTGGAGTTCCCGCTACGGATGGTCGAGTACTCGCTGCGCCGCGGCTCGGGCGGCAAGGGCCGCCACCGCGGCGGCGACGGCGTGATCCGCGAGCTCGAGGCGCTCGCGGCACTGCATTACTCGCTGCTGACCGAGCGCCGACTGCACGCTCCGCCGGGGGCGGAGGGGGGCGAAGACGGCGCCACCGGGCGCAACCTGCTGGACGGCGAGGAGCTGGCACCGAAGGCGATCGGCGAGCTCGAGCCGGGCCAGCGACTGCGGATCGAAACCCCGGGCGGCGGCGGCTACGGCGAACCGCCATCATCAGCGTCGTGAGCGGCCGTGTCGCATTCCTCGGACTGGGGATCATGGGCTCGCGGATGGCCGCCAACCTGGTGCGTGGCGGCTTCGAGCTGACGGTCTGGAACCGCACCGCCAGCACCGCCGAGCGCTTCGCCAGCGAGCATGACGTGCGCCATGCGGCGACACCCGCGCAGGCCGCGCGGGAAAGCGAGTTCGTGGTGACGATGGTGGTCGACGCGCCGCAGGTCGAGCAGGTGCTGCTCGGGCGCGACGGGGCCGCCACGGCCGCGCGCGAGACGACGCTGTTCATCGATTGCTCGACGATCGGCCCCACCCCCACCCGCGCGCTGGGGGCGGCGCTGGCTGACCGAGGGCTCTCGCTGCTCGATGCGCCGGTGACGGGCTCCTCGCCAAAAGCGCAGGACGGCACGCTCACGATCATGGCGGGCGGCTCGCAGCAGGACTTCGAGCGCGCCCGTCCGGTGCTCGACTCGATGGGGGAGCTGATCGTCCACGCCGGCCCGCTGGGGCATGGGCAGATGGTGAAGCTGATCAACAACGCCGTCGCCGCCTGCAACGCCGCGGTGCTCGGCCAGGCGCTGCTGGTCGGGGCGCGGGCGGGGGTAGACCTCGATGCGCTGCTCGCGGTGATGCGCAGCGGCTCCGGCGGCTCGGCGATGCTCGAGCTGAAGGCCGAGCCGATGCGCCGGCACGACTACACGACGCTGTTCAAGCTCGAGCACATGCTGAAAGACGTGCGGCTCTGCCTCGACGAGGGCGAAGCCGCCGGCGCGCCGTTCCCGTTCGCCGCGCTCACCCGGGAGATTCTCAGCGCCGGCATGGGCCGCGGGC
>JAFAZB010000224.1 GCA_019240015.1 Solirubrobacterales bacterium | reverse complement strand
GTTGGCCAAGATCTGCCGCTCGAACGCGCGCTCCCATACCGCCGCCGCCGGCTCCGTGGTGACCGGCGAAGGCGCGCCGGCGAGCTTCATGATCTCGTCGTCGCGATCGCGGGCTTCCTTCGCGACACGGAGCGCCTCGACGATCGCGGCCGAAAAAACGCCTGGGGCCAGCGTCAGAACAGCTTCGGTACGGTCTTGCATGGGTCTTCTCCTCACGGAGAAGACGCGGCTTGATCGTCGAGGCGAGCGGACCTACAACCGCCACCAGCGGTCTTGAAAACCGTAGGTCCGAAAGGATCCGGGGGTTCGAATCCCTCCTCCTCCTCGAAGGATCAACACGCGGTCTTCTCCACAAACAAAGCAGTGTGTTGGTCCGAGGTCACCGACGGTGTTAGGGGTAATACCGTCGGTGACCGCCTCTTGATTCGAGACGGTTTGGTTCAGCGGTCAGCTCGGCGGCGCCCCCTCTTCTGCCCCCTCCGGGGGGCGCGTCTGGGGGGGCGCCGCTCGGCGCGCGCCATGTCCTCGAGCGCGGCCGATGCCTCCCGCATCTCGCCGGGCAGCGCGTGCCCGTAGACCCGGGAGATCATCGCGAACGAGGAGTGACCGAGCCACTCCATGACCGCTTTCGTGATCCCCACGCGCCGAATCAGCCACGTCGCACACGTGTGCCGAAACGACGTCGCGCAGAGGGTTGGGGAGATGCCGGCACGCGCGCACGCGGACCGCAATTCTTTGCCCCTCCAGACCCACGGTGTCACCAGCTTTCCGTCCGGCGGTAGGCGCGCCCACCGCTTACTGAACAGACGTATCAGCTCCTCGGGTATCGGGACCCACACCCCCTTGGGCTTCCGGTTCTTGCTGTTGCGGATGCGGATGAGCGGCGGCGAGGCCTCGAGGTCGAGGTCGGCGCGCGTGGCGCGGTGGATGTCAGACGCGTGCTGTCCTGTGAAGACGGCGAAGGCCATCCACTCGGCCCGCCGGCGCGGCAGGGCGAGGAACAGGCGGCGGTATTCGGCGTACGACCGGAGGTGTCGGGTGTCGGGGACGTAGGGGGCGATCACCTCCGGCCAGGCGGGCAGCTCGGCAATCCACCCCCGCCGCCGGGCGCACCGGAGGGCGAGGCGGAGGGTGGCCAGGCGCTTGGGGAGGCTGGTACCACGGAGGGGGCGCCCCCGCCGCCCCTGGACCTCTGCGTCACAGAAGGCCTCCAGGAGGCCCGTTGTGAGGTGATCGAGGGGGAGGTGGGGCTCGAGGCGCTCCAGGAGGTAACGCACGTGCTCGCGCTGAATGGCCAGGGTCGCCGGGGAACGGTGCCCCAGGGCGACCAACCGGGCGGTCCGCTCGAGCGCCAGGTCGAGCGCTTGCGCGAGGGTGCGGTCGGTGTAGGTTGGTGGGAGCGCCACGGGGGAGGGTTCCTCGCGGGGTTAGCCGGGCGGCGGAGTGGCAACTCCTTCACTCGGCGGGCAGACGCGGTCTGTGGAGCAATCCCCAGGCCGCGTTCTGCTTTTCGGGCAACCTCGCGCAGAATGCCCCAGGGCGCAAGTCGCCTACACCGGTGCCGCGCCAGCACGGCACGGGCCGCGCAGAGTCAGCGTGTCGATTCTGCGTCACCCCGCCATGGGAGAATGACTCCGTGAGCGAGCGACGAGTGCAAAGGCCAGTCACGTTCCCCGCCGTGTGGGCGCCGATCTACAAGTGCGACCGTTGCGGCGCCGAGGCGGATGCCGTCGTGCTCATGGTCCAAGTTGGCGCGGAGGGGCGCGACGTCTACGCGAACGGATGGCGCGCGCCCGCGGGGTGGGAAACGATCCGTGGGTTCGGGAGCCGTGACGTCTGCCCCGCATGCGTGGACCACGTGCGCGCGGCCGTGGAAGACTCCTTTGCCAACGGAGAATGAATCCGTGAGCGAGCGACGAGTGCAAAGGCCAGTCACGTTCCCCGCCGTGTGGGCGCCGATCTACAAGTGCGACCGTTGCGGCGCCGAGGCGGACTCCGTCGTGCTCATGGTCCAAGTCGGCGCGGAGGGTCGCGACGTCTACGCGAACGGATGGCGCGCGCCCGCGGGGTGGGAAACGATCCGTGGGTTCGGGAGCCGTGACGTCTGTCCCGCATGCGTGGACCACGTGCGCGCGGCCGTAGAAGACTCCTTCACCAACGGACAATGATGCCGTGAGCAGCGACCCCTACCAGCTGCACGTCCGCTACTGCCCGACGTGCTACCGCGCGCTGTTCCTTGGCCCGCTGATGAACGTTCTCAGCGGCCGCGGGTCCAAGGAATACCGCGGCCGCGGGCTGTGCGCCGAAGGCAAGCGCCTCCGGAAGCAACAGATCGCCGCGCAGCGTGCCCGCGGACTGGAAGTCCCATGAAACGCCAGCTCACCGAGCTCGAGGTGGCCTACCTCTGCGGCTGGCAAGCGGGCCGTGCGACGCCGTGGGGGCGGAGCGAGGCGATCCCCTTGGCGGTGTTTCGCGCGTGGGGACCGTTTGAAGGGACGTGGGAGAACGGCCAGATCGTGCAGATCACAAGCCCGAGCCTCGGGACGTGGATCGCGAACGGGTTCTATCGCGGGCCGGAGCTCGGCGAAGAGCCGATCGCGTGAAGCGCGCCGTTCTGTACGCGCGCGCGTCGACGCGCAAGCGCTCGCAGGACACCAGCCCGCCGCGCCAGCTCGAGCAGCTCCGCGCCGTGGCGAAGGCGCGCGGCTGGAAGGTGGTCGCGACCGCAACGGACAGGCTGTCCGGTCGCACGATGGACCGCCCCGAGTTGCGTCGACTGCTCGAGCAGCTGCAACTCGGCCGGGCCGAGGTCCTCATGGTCGTGGACCTCGACCGCCTCGGCCGCAAGCTCGCCGACGTCGTGCAGCTCGTCGACAACCTGCACCACTGGGGCGCCGAGCTTGTGGTCCTCCGGTTCGGGGACGGACCGCTCGACACCACGTCAGCGCAGGGGCGGATGTTTTTCCAGGTCGTGACGGCGTTCGCCGAATTCGTCTCGAACCTGCACGCGGAGAAGATCCGTGATGGCCTCGCCTCGGCGAAGGCCCGCGGCGTGCGGCTCGGCCAGCAGCCGAAGATGGACGCGGCCGCGCGCACCGCGGCGCGGCGGCTCCGTTCGGTGCGCCTCAAGGGCAAGCGCGTCTACAGCTTCCGCGCCATCGCCCGCGAACTTGAGAAGCTGAAACTCGGCCGGTTCGATCCGGCGACGATCAGGAGGGCATGCGCGTGAAGATCGTCCAATTCCAGGTAGCCACCCACGTCGCCACGGAGCACGAGTTGATGCGGGCAGGTGTCCGCATCCCGTACGGCGGTGATGTGCCGTTCGTCTATGCGCTCGACGATGCGGGGCACTTGTGGCGCGCCGTGGCCATCTCGCCCACTGCCGGCGGCGAATGGACAAGGCTCAACGTGCTCGAACCGGCCCGTGCGCAAACACCCTTCGAACGGGAGTTGGATTTCCGACGGGGCACTCCCCCGAAGTAGGACCGTGCGGCACCAAGTGATCGCGCACGGCTCAGCCCATCGTCATGGCGTGGCTTTTCGCGTGAGGAAGTAGACGGCGACCAGGACGACGGCCGCGAGGGCGATCCAGCCGATGCGCACCCCGAGGACGCGCGGGCACCCGCACGACGGGTCCTTGTCGATCCAGGTCACGAAGCCCTCGCGGCTTGGTAGGCGCCGGCCCACGCGTTGTACGCAGCGATCTGATCGGCCGCGGACGGCGGGATCGGCTTCGCTGCGTTGTACGCCGCGGCCCACTTCGCGTAGGTGTCCGCGTACGATGGGCCGCGAGTCAGCAGGTAGATCGCGACTGCGATCAGGGCGAGGACGAACAGATGATTCGTGCGCACGGTCACTTTTCTCCGTCGTCCCACTTCGGGGGATCCTTGCGCGCGCCGCCGACCACGATCCCGATCGCGACCGAGCCGCAGAACGCGCCAAGGAAGAACACGATCATGTCGTGCATCAGCGTGGGTCCTCGGGATCGGGCCTCTGCGGCACGCCGCCAGGTGTGACGGCGGGCATCGATTTGTAGTTCACCATGGAAGGCGTCGGCGCGGCCGTAGCCTTCGCGAGCTCCGGCACCGCGGCGCCGGGCGCTCTATAGGCGAACGACGCGATCAGCACCGTCGCCAGCGCGGTTGCGATCTTGTCGGCGAGCTCGTCAGGGACGTGCAGGAGGCGCGTCAGGATAAACACGATCACTGCGACGGCGGTTCGCTGGGAAAGAGCCATCGCGAGCAGCGCGGTGAGCTTGCCTTTGATCCACGTCATGGCGCGAAGTCCTTCAGCAAATGGTGTTCCACGAACATCTCGGTGACCGTCGCGCGCATCGCCCAACGAGTGCCGGCGATGGTGAGCGGCACGCTTAGCGAGACAGCGGCTGCCAGCAACGCGACGATGGCGCGCGCGGCGGCGGTTGTCTTTTCCAGCTTGGCAATCGTCTCGCTCATCGTCCGCTGATCGTTGCGCGCGCTGATGAGGTCCTCTTGGATGTGGTGGACCTCGGAGTCAATGCGAGCGATCACCTCGGCGGGCACCGCGCCATCCTGCGGTTGCCATCGCGGCCGCCGGGGGCGCGCGCTGAGGGCGGGTAACTCCGGTTCGGTGACGGGCGTCGGCGTGCGATCGCGCGACATCAGGTGCCCTTAGCCTTCACGACGACACACGCGTCGACTTGCAACGTCCGGGGGGTCGCGGTCGTGCCGTTGGAAACGCGGGTAAACAACCCAGTGGCCACCGCGGGGACCGGGTCCGCAGTGCCGGACGGCACAGCGGTCTCCGTGTCCACTTGTCCGTAATTGTGACCTCCGGTGCCACCCACCCATGCCCTGAACGTGTGCCAGGCCGTGTCTGGAGCGACGGCGCTGAGGGCGCAACGGGTCGTGCCAGTTGCGCTGCGAAACTCAGTGACGAAAAAGCTGTTGCTCGTGCACGCGGGGCCGATGCTCGCCCCATCGAATCCCATTTGGACCTTGTCCGAAAAGGTCACGCCCGTATCTACGAGTCCCACGGCCGCATTCGTCTGGCCATCGACGGCTGTAGTCAGCTTCGCGTAGCAACTGATTCCGAATGCCGCGGTGTTTGCTGCGACCTCAACCGGCGCGGTCGTGTGCGCCTCGTAGGCCGAGCTGGAGCCGGTGCCACCACTGTTTACCTGCCTCCCAATCCCGTTGATCGACGTGACCGCGCCGGAGCCGCCCACCGACGTGGTGAACCCGGAGTTTGCGGTGTTCTGGAATTCCTCGACAAGGCAGGTCGCCGTCGCGCTGGTAAGGTTGAGGTTCGCGATCAGCGTCTGGCACTCACACTGCGCCCATCCGTTGCAGGTGGAGGCGGCAGTCTGGAACGTCGGCGCCGATGCACCGTTGCTGGTAAGGACCTTGCCGCTGGTGGACGGCGCGATCACCGACACGTTGCCGGCGCCGTCGCTGTAATAGACACCCTGTGTGCCAGTCGACGCGAAACTCAGCGTGCTACCCGAGTAGCTCAGCCCCGCACCGATCGTGACGAGTCCGAGCTGGCCGGTGCTAGATGCAGCCGAGACGAGTCCGCCCGCCGTCAGGCCGTTCAACCGAAGCGGCCCGCTCAGGAGACTGGTTCGCGAGCTCGAGCTGTACAGTGCCCACGATCCGCTCGGGATCGTCAGTGACCCGAGCAGAAGATCCGTCGCGTTCGTTCCCGCAACCTGTTCCTCGATCGCGACTCCCGCAGCGTTCGAGGCATTCGCGGCGCCGGGGCTACTCCCGTAGAAGCCGAACGCGTTGGTTATGCTGCCGGCGCCGGTGTTGCTGGGAGCGGTCGCATCGAATGCGATGGCCCGTGTGACGACGCCCGCGGCGTAGTTGTCCGTCGCGGCAGTTACACCGGCAAGAAACGGGATGGTGCCCGTTCCTGCGTAGATTCCCTCGCCGCAGACCCCATTCGCATACGGCCCATTGCCGTTGCCATACGACAGCGAGGCGCCGTAAACGCCACTGATCGTCGTCGTCGCGGTGTTCGAGTGTTCCTCGTTTATTCCGGTCAGCGCTGCGAATCGTCCAGAGTCGGATTCGCTCAGCGAGGAGAGTACGTTCGCGCCCCCCATGAGGCCCTGCGCGCTGCTGGTAAAGCTGCTCGACGCGGGCCCGGAGTAGAACGCCCGGGCGTTGGCAACGTTGATCGTTTTCGCGCCCGTGATCGTCTGCGCCGTATCCGTGGTGACGAGGTTGGCGTTAGAGCGGCCCGCGAACACGCCAGACGGCGCACGCCCTGCGGCGTTGCCGGCGGCGAGGACGCGGCGCGTACCCCAACCGATCGCGAACGCGAGCGCGGCGCAGATGATGGCATTCCACTTCGAGACTCGGGTACGCATCAGGCGACTCCGCTGTTGCTTTGGTAATCGGCGAGCGCGGCTTGCGCGTTCGCGTAGGGCCCGTGGTATTCGAGGTGCCCGGCGTCCCAGATAGGCCCGTTCTTACCCGTCACGTATCGTTTCGAGTCGTCGGGGTTAAACGCGATCTGCCGGAAGCCGAGCGCCTCGGCTTCGCGCGCCTGGCGGAGGAAGAGATCCACGCGGGCACCCTTCATGTCCGGTTTCCCGGTGTCTGGATCGATCGGGTAGAGGTCGACCGCGCGGCCGGACTGATGCCACGACACTTTCAGCGTCGCCGACGAGTGCCCAGCGTCGATCTGCGCTTGCTCCTGCGTCTGCGTACGAATGGTCTGGCTGACGTGAGTGTCAATCCCGAGCTCGCTTAGACGCTGGCGGAGCGCGTCGACTTTCGCGCGGACATCAGGCGCGAGCGCGTCGAGGCGATCCTGTTCGCTGGCCGAGCTCACGGCCTGGATCACCTTCGGGGCGATGACGGTGCCGCCGAACAGCAACAGCGCCGCGACCAGGACCAGGATGAGGAGCGTTTGCCGCGACATCGCATCAGAGGCTTGCGCTGCCGTTGAAGTCGGTCGGGCTCCACTCGATCGAGACCGAGCACATCGAGAAAAGTTGCTGCAACTCCTCGGCGCCGATCGGCACGTTCGGTTCCCACGTCGCCTGAACGAACCATTGGCCACCGCCGGCGCTGGTCGCCGGGAAACCGGTGTCGGTCGTGTGCGTCGATACGTAACCGCGGACCTCCTCGAGCGCGTCAGCGAGCTCGTAGGCGTCGGGCGCGGCGGATTCGGTGAACAGATACTGCAACGGCAGGCTGTCGCCTTGGGTCATCCGCTGCCGACCTTGCAGTCGCCACGTGGGACCGGTCAGCGTCACCTCCTGGGGGTTGCCAGGCTTGTAGACGACGGCGATCAGGCACGTCAGACGCGTCGACGGAGAGAAGACGCGGAAGTAGCGAGTGACGTTCGCCGGACCCGGAAGGCCGACGCATTGACCGAGCATTTTCTCGATCACCAGCTTCGCGCCGGCGGGGCCGACAGGAGTCTGGCCGCTGAGCGACATACCAGAGCAGAGCGCGGGCGGTTGGCTTCTCACAGTGGCACCCCGCCGCGCACGAGCCCTGCGACGAGCGCGACCGGGCTCTTCCCGGACTGCTTCGACGCAACGATGAGAACGATCGCCACGACCAACAGGAGCGGCCAAGCGGCCTTTACGAAGCCCATGATCCCCTTGCCTGCGGCCTCGGTGGCCGTCTCGAGGACGGCGCCGGTCGCCTTGCCGACGTACTCAAGAAAGACGCCAGGGGCCTCTTTGATCGACTGCACCAGGATGTCGCCGACGTCCGAGATCGTCGGAGCGCCCGCGACGCCGCCGAGGACGCCAGCAATCGAGACATACGCGCGGTTGACGTCGTTTTGCATCGGCGCCCACTTCGAGCGATCGATCGCGGTGTTGTCGCCTTGCGGCAGCGCCTTGTAATCACCCTCGAGCGCGTAGCGGTTACTGTCGAGCTCGCGCGTTGCGGCCGCGGTGTTGTAGCCGGAGAAGTAGGGGAGGCCGTTGGCCGTGTCGTACGCGTCGTGGATCGCAGTCAGCGCCGCGCCGATCGCGGCGCGCGCCTGGCCGACGCTCTGCACGCCGTTCAGCGCCGCCGAAATCTGCTCGAGGGTGGCCACGCGTCAGTTCCTCGAAAAGGCTTTGGTGAGGTACGAGCCGACCGCCGCGGCGCCGGTGTTGACGGCGACCGTCGGTCGGTTCGGGACTGCCCACGTGGGCGCCGACGGCACCGTCGCGGTGCTGACAACAACGACCGGCGCGGGCGCCGGAGCGCCGAGGTTGAGCGTTGGCGTCGGCCGACTTGCGTTCATAGCCGGCAGCGGTGGCAGCGCGGGGCTTCCACCGACCGGATCGCGCGTCAGGCGCGGCGCGATGTCGAACGTGTTACCGAGGCCCGGGCCTTTGTAGTTGCTGACCGAAGCCCCCGCTCCCGTTCCCGGGCAGGGCACGCCGAGCAGCCCGCCGCATTCGCGGGCTCCCGGAATCCGAGATCCCGAAGGCGCGTAGGCCGCTGCATCAGCGCGCGTGCGGTTCGTGTTCCGCACGGTCCAGGTGCCAGAGCTCCCCGAGCTGGACGCGCTGGCGCCGCTGTCACTTCCGCCGGCTGAGATCGCCGCGTAGTCACTGGCCGCACGCGAAGCGCCGGAGTCGAGCGCGTAGGTGTTGCCGGTGATCGCGCCATCGGCCGCCTGGCGCGAGCGCCACCAGAGGTACGCGGCTACTGCGACGACTCCGGCGATAATCCAATGCGTCCTGGTCATTGAGGGTCCCTCGATCCCGCGGCCCACGCTCGCTGCACAGCGGCCAGGGTCCCGGTGACCCATGGCAGGGGCGGCGGCGGCGTGCTACCAGCCGGCGCGCCTGGCTGCTGGCCCGACGGCACGCTGGCGTTGTACGTGGTGACGATGGCCGGCAGCGGGCGCGTCGGCGCATTGCGTACGGTCCACGGCGGCATGCTGCCGGACATCGGCGCCGCCATCGCGACACCGCCGCGTAGGATCCTCCAGAGGACGAAGGCTCCGACGGCGACCACGAGCGCTATGAGGATCCTTTGGCTCACGAGTTGCTGCTGTTCGCGCTGTTGCCGAAGATCGAGTGATAGAGATCCACGGCCGCATTCGCGTCCTTGAGGATCGAGCCGACGACGGTCGCGCCTTGTTGCAACTGCGACGTCGCCCTGTCAGCGTTCGTCGGGGCGCCGAGCGGAGGGAGATACGAGTAACTCGTCGGGCGCGGCGCCGTCGGCTGGCGTCTCTGCCACAGCACGAACGCGACGACGCCGGCGACGGCGACAAGAATCAACGTGGTGGTCTTCGACATGTTTCTTCCTCACGAGCAGCGCGGCGTATTTGCGGCGTTGAACCCCTTCGCGCGCGCCGGATCTCTCACTGCGATCGCTTGATCCGTGCTCCCCCGGCGCTCGCGCCCCCAACACACACTTCCGTCGGAGCGCTGGATCGCGCCGTCGGCAGATGAAACCGTGCCGGTGGACGATAGGGCGCCGGAAACCCACTTCTCAGCCGTCGCCGCGTAACGTCCGACGACCGCGCATGCGGGCAGTGACGCCGCCCCGACGCCAGGCGTCGCCGCGGCGCCGACCACACCGGCGCACGCGACCGTGTTTGCGACCACGAGCCCCGACGATCCGGCTGGTTTGTTCAGGCTGACGGGGGTCATTGGCGGCGTGCTCGTGCTCCCTCGCGGCGGTGACCACGCGTAGGTGTTCGTCGTGATCTGCCCGCTCTGCCGCCGGAGCCACCACCAAAGGGCGGCGGCTCCGACGGCGAGCGCGACTATGATTGCGGCGCCCTTCAAGGCGCGCCTCAGCCGGCGAGCGCCTCAGGCGGCGAGACCTTCAGCGGCTGGCCGTCCAGCTTGCCCCGCGACTGCGGGCCGAGGCTGCCGATCGGCTGCTTGTTGGCGAGCTTGGGGATCGCGCGGAACCCATCGGTCACCGGCTTGCCCATGCGCGCCTGCAGCTCCTGGACGAACGCCTGATCGAATTTGCGCGGTGTCACCGACCGGAGCCGGTGCGTTCCGCTGGGGTTCGCGCTCCAGCCGGTGTCGAGCGTGAGGTCGCCGGCCACCTTCTGCAGCTTCGAGATCTGCTGCATCTGCGACGGCATGACGATCGGCATGAAGCCGAGCGCCGCGATCTGCAGGGACCCGTTTGGCGCGGCCGCCATCGTGAACGGCCAGCTTCCGCCGTCGTGCAGCGCCGAGGAGGCGCCGCCGCCGACGATGTAGCCGGTGCGGTGGCCGACCTGCTCGAGGAACGAGTAGATGTAGGCCTCGGTGGCGTCCACCGACTCCTGATCGCGCCACGGCATCGCCAGGCGGGTCAGCGTCGACAGATCGGCGACACCGTTGCCGCCGAAATTCACGTCGTTGCCGTACAGGCCCAGGGCGGCCAGCCGGCACACGGTCGGGTCGAGCCCCTTGAGACCGTTCGCCGAGTCGATCGCCTGGATCTTGATCTGCGTGCCGGCGGTGTTCCACTCGTGCAGGTCGTGGACCTTGGGCGTGTGGATGACGGCGTCCGGGCTCGAGTAGTACTCGATCCACGCGCTGAACGTGAACGCGACGCCCTTCAGCACGGCCGAGGCGGACGCGCTGTTGAGGACGTTGTTCGCGCCGAGGCGGCACTCGAGGATTCCGCCCTCGAGGAATCCGATCCACGGGCAGAAGTCGTCCGGGCGATCGAACACGTTCATGGCGAACGGGAGCGACCAGACGAACCGACCGGTGTAGTCGGTGGAGCCGGCCGAGGCGATCTGCGCGCGGGCGGGCTGCACCGGGCGATAGCCCGAGCCGAGCCACGCGTCGAAGTTGGCGACGTCGGCGCCGCGGGTGCGCGGCTGGGGGAACAGCTCGCCCAGCACCGGCGAGTAGAGACGGAACGAGTCCATGATCTGCCCGATGGCGTCATGGTTCAGCACGTTGCCGCCGCCGCCGGTGATCGTGTACGCGGCCTCGACGCAGATGCGCTTGGCATAGCGGTACAGGCCGCGGTGCGAGGCGATCAGGTTCGAGAGCGTGAAAACCAGGGACTGGACGTTGGACGACGGAGTCAGCGTCGGTGCGCGGTTACCCGAGCTCGCGAGCTGGATGATTCCGGGAGACGAAAATCGACGGCGCATGGTGGGCCTCCGTTCAGGCGAGGCCCGCGGCCTTATTGACCAGGGGGATCTTGGCGATGGTGCTCTGCAGCCGGATCGCAACGACTGCGATCACGAGGACGATGACGGCCTTTTTGACCCAAGCGGGCATGGTGCGCCTCCGAAAAAGTGGATGAGGGAAAAGCTCATCCACGGTCGGCGAGCGCGCCGCGTTGGAGGGAGTCCGAATCGGCGCAGCCGTCGGTGGCGCGCAGTGATCAGCGTCCGACGTTCAGAATCGGTAGACGCGGCCGTCCCACGGTTCGCCCTTCCGATAGAGCGCCCATTCTCCGAGCTGCAAGGTCGGCAGTGTCGCGACCAGACGGCGATCGAGAAACAGGAGATCGTCAAGGTACCGCACGGCCCGGCCGTCGAGCCTGAACAGGCCGAGCGTTTCGGACTGGTCGAACGCCTCGGCTGGGATCCGTTGCGGCGTCTGCGTCGTCCACGTCGCCGACACGCCGATCCCTCCGCCCTCGGAAAAGAGACGCGGCGTGCTCCCGTCGCGCCACTCGCGCCCCGACGGACTCGTGGCTCGCCTGAGCTCGTCGATATGGACCAGGACGCGCGGCGGATGCGGGAGCATCGCGAGCTCGAGCGCAAGCTTCGCGATCTCCTCGGTGGTAACGACCTGACCGGTTCTCAGCGTGTGACCCTTGAACACGATCCGCGTTGGGTCCTCGCCCTCGGCAGGCGGCCGGGCGCGCAGATCGTCCACGTTCGCGCGCACGGTTCCCGCGTACTGCGGCGCCGGCGCCTTGTCGTCGAGGATCAATGCGAGTGTGGCGGCGCCGCCGGCGACGGCCGCATCTACGAGCTCCCTCGCCGCGTAGCTCTTGCCCATGCGCGAATCGCCGAGCCAACCGTGACGCACGCCTTCGCCTCGCGCCGAAGGCTCAAGGATCACGCCGAGCGCTTCCTCCGCATCCACCGGCGCCGTGCGCGTTGCGCGAGGACCTCGAGGCGGTGTTTCCGGTACCACCGGCGGTTTCGGTTTCTCCGGGGCTCGTCTTTCCATTTTCCGCGGCATTCGTCACACGCGGGCAGTGCCCGAAGCTTGGGGGTGATCGGCACGCCGCACCCGATGCAGCGGCGCTCGGCGCGCGCGATCTCGCCGTGTGTGGCGCGCGTGCAGTGAGGGCAGGGGCGCAGACACTTCACGCCGCCGCTTTCGCCGGATCGCCGGATGTCGGCGCGGTCGGCGCGGCGACGACGGGATCACCCGTGCGGACCATCGCGACGACGGACCACACGTATCCGACTCCGACCAGGTGCCACCACTCGGGTTGCCAGACAGAGAGGATCTGCTCGGCGCCGAGCTCGAGACCCGTGTCGATGATCTCCTCTGCGTCCTCACATGCGTCCTCGCTGCGTTCGTTCGGCTTCCGCCCGAAGGCCTGCGCGGTCAGGGACGCCGCGAGCATCGTCGCCGCGGTCCCCAACTTCAGCAGGGCCGTCGCGGCTTTCGTCTTTACGAGACCCACCTTTGCGCGCGTCACCTCGTCGACGGCCGGAGGCGGGGCCGCCGCGGCCGCGGCCGTTCCACCGCCGGTCCAGGCCGCGAAGGCCGCGCGCGCCGCGGAGTTAGTGGGCGCCGCCGGCGGGAATTCCAACAATCTTCCCGCCGGCGGTTGTGCCGGTTCACCGCCGGATGTGCCCGTAACTCCATGGGTCTCATCGCGGGTCTCATGGCGCGGTCTCGCCATGTCTCGCGCCATCTTTTCCGCCTCGAGGCGGGTCTCGTCGCCGTGAAGTCCCGTCGGGACGCGCTTCCCCCCCGCCTTGTAGAACCACTGACCGTATTCGCGGCCGGAGCGGTCTTTCAGCCGGAACACCTTGGGTGCCGCGGGTCTCATCAGGTCTCGTCGTCCGGGTCTCGTCGGGTCTCGTCGGGTCTCGTCGCGGTCTCACCAGCGAGCAGCGGCGCTAACGCCGGCCCGAGCTCGGGAACGATCTCAGTGATCACGGCGCCGATGTCTGGAAGGCTCGCGCCGAACAGCAGGTGAGCCACGGCGCTTTTCTTCAGCGCATCGAGCGCCGCGCCGGCCAACGCCTGATCGGCGCCGGTCAGCGCGAGACCTTCTCCGATGGCCGTCGCCCCGGTTTGGAAGCGCTCGACGATCCGGGCCTGCGTCTCCGGCGAGAGCTGTCGCCACGCATCAGCGAGGACGGCGACTTTCTTCCGGAGACCGCGCAGCTTCGCCATGCGTCAGATCGTCGGCGCTGTCGCGTCGTCCGCCTTCGGTGCGGCCGTCGTCTTGTCGTCGGCCGGCGGCGCGTTCTTCGCGGCGATGGCGCGTGCGAGCTCGTCGGCGTCGCAGATCCACATTTCCTGCGCCTGGCCGAGCTCGAACAGGTGAGGAGCCGAGGCGACGAGATACTTGTGAACCTTCGCGCCGGACTGCGTTTTGCCTTCGTTTTCCTTCATGGGATGTCCTTTCCGTTGGGGCCCGTCAGAAGGCGGGCGGTGGGTCGTCGTGGGTCTCGAGTCCTCCGCAGCGAACGCAGACGCGAGGCGCCTCGCCATCGCCGCGCCAGTCGTGCGCGCAGCCAGCGACGTTCGCGGCTGCGTCGGCGTCCATGACGGCGTTCAGGTCCTCGACATCGCCGTAGTCGGTGACCACGGGCGGGCCGTACCGGCCCTCGATCATGTCGAGCTCGAGGAACGCGTCGACGACCCGGCGGAAGCCCGAGGCGATTCGGCGCCAGCAGTCACGCTCGGCGTCGCTCACGCGTCGAGCAACTCGGTGGGGAGAAGCGCCGCGACCAGGTCGTGCCGGCGCGATCCGTTCAACGGGAAGCTGATCGATCCGTGGCGACCGGCGTAGACGGTGAAGTCTCCGGCGCCGTCGCGCCGCAACCGGACCTCAACCCGCCAACCCGCCTGGTCGAGTGGCACGACACAGAGCAGATCGCGGTCTTTCTCGGGGACAGCCATGCGGGAGGTGGGGGACCTCCTGCGGCTCGCGCACGGGAGCCCTCCTGCGGCGCGAGTCGCAGGAGGGCGCCCCGATCATGTACGCAGGGCTACTTAACCGTCAATGCTTCTTTGCCTGCCGCCTCCGGCGGCGGCCGCATCGCGGGGTGCAGATGCGGTAGACGGCCGGCATCGCGCCTGGCGTCTCAAGCAGGCACAGCGG
>JAFAZB010000144.1 GCA_019240015.1 Solirubrobacterales bacterium | reverse complement strand
TGGGATCGCGCTCGAGGGCGCCGCAGTGCTGATCTGGGGTTCGCAGGGCCAGGCGGTGCCGACTCCGATCAACGACACCCCGATCCACCTCGGGAGCGTCGTGGTCCGCTCCTACGACCTGTTCATGCTCGGCGTCACGGCCGCGGTGGTCGCTGCGCTGTACGTGTTCTTGGAGCGCACGAAGACCGGCGCCGCGATGCAGGCGGCTGCGATGGACCACGAGGCAGCGACCGCGATGGGCATCGACGTCGCTCGCTGCAACGGGCGCGCGTTCGCGATCGGAGCCGGCCTCGCGGCGGTCGCGGGCGCGCTCGTGGGGCCTCGCCTGTACGTGAGCGTCGGCATGGGCGCCACCGTCGGCATCAAGGGCTTCGCCGCCGCGATCCTTGGCGGCTTCGGGAACATCCCGGGTGCGATCGTGGGTGGTCTGGCGCTGGGGCTGATCGAGTCGTACGCCTCCGGCAGCCAAGGGTCCTACTCGGACGTGATCACGTTTCTGGTCTTCACGGGCGTGATCATGCTTCGACCGAACGGCTTGCTGGGTGAGCGGACGGTCAGCCGACCATGACGGTCCGGCGGCTCGCCAATGCGGGTGGCCTGATCGTGCTGCTCGTCCTCCCAGCTGGTCTCAGCACGTACGGCATCCACATCGCCAACCTGGTGCTGATCTTCGTGATGCTTGCCGTTGGGTTGAGCATCGTGCTGGGTCACGCCGGCCAGGTGAATCTGGCGCAGGCGGCGTTCTTCGGGATGGGGGCGTACGCCTCGGCGGTGCTGACGCTCAAGGTCGGGCTCCCCTATTGGGGGGCATTTCCGTTGAGCATCGTCGCTGCCGGAGTGCTCGGGCTGCTCGTCGGCTTGCCCTCGCTGCGGGTCCAGTCGCACTACCTGGGGATCGTCACCCTAGGGCTCGCAATCGCATTCTCGGCGGTGCTGGTGAACGCGAGCTTCACCGGCCAGGCGATCGGCCTGCCAGGTCTGCCCGTCCCCCCGTTCTTCGGAATCGACCTCAGCGACGAATACAACTACTACTACGTGCTACTCGTAATCGCGGGCGTGCTGTTCGTGCTGGCAAGGCTGATGATGCGCACACAGCTCGGACGCCGCTTCCAGGCACTGCGTGACGACTCGCTGGCCGCGGCGCACGCGGGGGTCGAAGTGCCCATTTACCGGCTGGTGGCGTTCGTGATCGCGGCGAGCTACGCAGGCGTCGCCGGCGCGCTGTATGCGGGCCTGATCCAGTACGTCAGCCCTGACACGTTCAACCTCGGGATCATGTTCCTGCTGCTGGCGATGGTGATCGTGGGCGGCCGCGACAACCTCTACGGCGCGGCGCTCGGGGCCGCCGTGCTGCTCGTCCTCCGCCAGCAATTCGACAACCTCCAGCAGTATCAGCAAGTCGCATACGGGCTGGTGATCGTCGCGATGGTCGTCGTGGCCCCCGAGGGGCTCGCGGGACTGGTCCGGAGCGGCTGGAGGCGTGTCGGCGCCGCGCTCCCGGCGCTCCGCACGGGATCGGCCGACGCGGAGCGGGTGCTGGACGATGCGGACGTGCACGGGCTCGCGGTCGATGACGCCGCGCTGGCTGCGCCGCCCCCGAGCCGCAGCGACGAACGTGGGCCGACGGGTAGCGCCCTCGAGGTCGAGGGCGTGACCAAACGATTTGGCGGCGTGAAGGCGCTCGACGGAGTGGCCATGTCGGTCAGAGCCGGTGCGATCCATGGCATCGTCGGCCCGAACGGATCCGGCAAGACCACGCTGTTCAATATCGCGACCGGGGTCTACGGGCCGACGAGCGGCGTGATCACCTCGTTCGGCGCGCGGGTCAGCGGCCGCCCCGCCCACCGCGTCTGCCGTTTGGGGCTCGCGCGGACCTTCCAGGCGCTGCGCTTGTTCCGCTCGATGACCGTGCGCGAGAACGTGATGGTGGCGCTCGACCGCTCGCGCCCGGCCGGGATGTGGCGCTACGTGCTCGCGCCCTGGACGTTCGGCGCGCGCGAGCGCGAGCTTCGCCGCCGAGCCGACGAGCTGCTGGGACGCTTTGCGCTCCGGGCGATCGCTGACTTCAAGGCGACCAATCTCCCATATGGCCAGCAGCGGCTGGTCGAGATCGCCCGCGCAATGGCATCTGAGCCCCGTGTGTTGCTGCTCGACGAGCCGGCCGCGGGGCTGAGCTCGGCGGAGATGGACGATCTCCAGCAGCTGATCAGCCGGATCCGCGACAGCGGGGTGACCGTGGCCCTGATCGAGCACAACATGGGCGTCGTGATGTCGCTGTGCGACCGGGTCACGGTGTTGGCCAACGGATGCGTACTGGTTGAGGGAACTCCCAGCGAGGTCACACGCGATCCGGCCGTGATCGAGAGCTATCTCGGCGACGCCAAGGCACTCGAACCCGACCCGAGTCCCGCGTGAGCACCGAGCCGATCACTGTGGCGCCATCGGCTGCGACGGGCTCGGACCCCGCGCTGCTCGAGGTCGAGGGCCTCAACGTGTCGTATGGTCACGTCCGGGCGGTGCGCGGCGTCAGCTTCTCGGTCGCGGAGCACTCCGGGATGGGAATCATCGGTGCCAACGGCGCGGGTAAGACGTCGACGCTCAAGGCACTGCTCCGTCTGATCCCGGCGCAAGTCGAGCGCGTCGAGTTCGACGGGCGGTCGCTCGTCGGCCGCAAGCCACACCGGATCGTCGAGCTGGGCATCGGCTACGTCCCGGAGGGTCGACACGTGTTCCCGGGGCTGAGCGTGCGCAAGAACCTGCTGTTAGGCGCCTACCGACATCGATGGGACGACGCGGTACAGGGCCGGCTCGATCGGATCCACGACCTGTTTCCGGTGCTCAAGCAGTTCGACAAGCGGCTGGCGGGCGCGCTGAGCGGAGGACAGCAGCAGATGCTTGCGATCGGTCGCGCCCTGATGAGCGACCCGCGGCTGCTAGTGCTGGACGAGCCGTCGATGGGTCTCGCGCCCGTGATCGTCGACGAGATCGTCGAGGCCCTCGGCGAGCTGCGGCGCGTGGGCATGAGCATTCTCCTGGTCGAGCAGAACGCGAAGGTGACCTTTGCCCTGACCGATTACTGCCAAGTCCTCTCCAACGGCCGCCAGGTCAAGCACGGATCCTCCGCCGAGCTCCGTCAGGACCCGGAGATCCGTCGTATCTACCTGGGGATCTGACCTTGGCCGGGGAACGCATCCTCGTCCTCAACGGGCCCAACCTCAACCTGCTCGGGCGCCGGGAGCCCGATGTCTACGGTCACGCGACGCTGGATGACATTCGCGAGCGGCTCGACGGAGTCGCGCTCGAGCTGTCCTGCCGGTGCGAGGTGCGGCAGAGCAACGACGAGGCCACGCTGATCGACTGGCTGCACGAGGCCTGGGACGGCGCCGACGGCGTGATTCTCAATCCGGCCGCGTTCACCCACTACTCCTATGCGATCCGGGACGCGATCGCCGCCATCTCGACGCCCGTGGTGGAGCTGCACATATCAAACATCCACGCGCGCGAGACATTCCGCAGCCACTCGGTGATCACCGCCGTCGCGCTCGGCATGATCTGCGGCTTCGGGGCGGCGGGGTATGAAGTCGCGATGCGCGGCTTGGTCGACGCGTTGCGAGCTGGCCGGGTCTGATGCGGCCGGGCCCGGTTGCACATTTGGCACGATCTCCGGGGTGGCCACCAGACCCGGATCCGCCCAGCACCTGAGCGACCTCGCGCGGTTGCGCCGGATCCGCGACCGGATCGACCGGGAGTACGCGCAACCGCTCGACGTCGAAGCACTCGCCCGCGACGCCCACATGTCGGCTGGACACCTCAGCCGCGAGTTCCGGCTCGCGTACGGCGAGCCGCCGTATAGCTACCTGATGACGCGCCGCATCGAGCGCGCGATGGCTCTCCTGCGTCGCGGCGATCTGAGCGTCACCGAGGTCTGCTTCGAGGTCGGCTGCTTGTCGCTGGGGACGTTCAGCACCCGCTTCGCCGAACTCGTCGGGATGCCGCCCAGCACCTATCGGCGCGAGGCCTCGGGCGAGATGGCGGGAGTGCCTCCCTGCGTCGCCAAGCAGGTGACCAAACCGATCAGGAATCGAGAAGCGCGGGCCCCGCTGCGGACCTAGCATGACCGGCATGGAACTCACGATTCACTCGAGCCTCCTCCCGCACGAGGACCCCGACGCGTCGCTGGCCTTCTATCGCGACACGCTCGGCTTCGAGGTCCGCAACGACGTCGAGTACGGCGGGATGCACTGGATCACGGTCGGCCCGGCCGACCAGCCCGGCACCTCGATCGTCCTCTACCCGCCGGCCGCGACGCCTGGCATCACCGAGGACGAGCGCCGCATGATTGCCGAGATGATGGCCACGGGCACCTACGCCTCCATCAACCTCGCGGCGAAGGACCTCGACAGCACCTTCGAGCGGCTGCAGGCGACCGCCGAGGTCGTCCAGGAGCCGACCGAGCAGCCGTACGGGATTCGCGACTGTGCCGTCCGGGACCCCGCGGGCAACCTGCTTCGCATCCAGGAGCTGCGCTGAGCTTTCCGCTGTAGTACGACCTTACCGACGGGGTCCTGGCGACCCACGACTTCAGGAGTGACGATGGCTGACTCTTCCAACCAGGGCATCAAGACCGTGCTTCACCCCGTATCCGACCTGGCGAAATCCAAGCCGGTGTACGCCGCCCTGCTCGGCGCGCAGCCGCAGCACGACGGGTCCTACTACGTCGGCTTCGAAGCCGCGGGTCAGCAGATCGGGCTGGTCCCCGGCGGCGGGCCACAGGGCATGACCTCCCCGGTCGCCTACTGGCACGTGGCCGATATCGAGGCGAAGCTGGCCGAGGTGAGCGCGGCGGGTGCGACCGTGAAGGAGGCCGCCCACGACGTCGGTGGCGGCCGCCTCGTGGCGACCGTCACCGACCCTGATGGCAACGTGCTCGGGCTGCTCCAGGACCGATGATCGCGGGCCCGGC
>JAFAZB010000104.1 GCA_019240015.1 Solirubrobacterales bacterium | reverse complement strand
GGGCGCCCAGCACGCCGCCGCCGCGTCGAGGTCGTGGGCCGCGAGGGCCTTGAAGTACCGCTTCGCGATGTCGGCCGTGGAGGCCATCGGGCCGCCGCAGTCTACGCGCCCCCAATATCGTCCGCTGACGTGGCGAGAGCGCGTGAGCTGGGCAGAGGGGAGCGGGTCCTGGACAAACCTTGACACGTCCTTGTCAAGGTTGTACGGTTCGGCCATGCGGATCGACGAGCTCATCGCCACCACCGACGAGCCGGTGTTCTCGTTCGAGTTCTTCCCTCCCAAGACCGACGAGGGCGAGCGCAACCTGCGCTCCACGCTCGCCGCGCTACAGGCGCTCGAGCCGGACTTCGTGTCGGTCACCTACGGCGCCGGAGGGTCGACGCGCGGTCGCACGCTCGAGCTGACCAAGTGGATCAAGCAGGAGCTGGGGATCGAGGCGATGGCGCACCTCAGCTGCGTTGGCGCGAGCCGCGAGGAGCTCCACGTGATCCTGGACGGGATGGCGCAGGCGGGGATCGAGAACGTGCTGGCGCTCCGCGGAGACCCGCCGCGGGGCGAGACCGAGTGGCGAGCGCATCCCGGCGGGCTTCGCTACTCGACCGAGCTGGCGGCCCTGATCAGGGAGCACTACCCATTCAGCATCGGCGCGGCGTGCTTCCCGGAGGTGCACCCCGAGGCTCAGGACATGGCCCACGACCTGCACTTCCTCAAGGAGAAGGTCGACACCGGGGCATCGTTCCTGATCACGCAGCTGTTCTTCGACAACGAGCTCTACTTCCGGTTCGTCGAGGAGGCCCGGGCGGTGGGGATCGAGACGCCGATCATCCCCGGCGTGATGCCGATCACCGACCTGGGGCAGATCAAGACGATCACCGGCATGTGTGGCGCCACGATTCCCGCCGGACTGCTCGAGCAGCTCGAGGCGCGCGCCGAGGATCCGGTCGCGGTCGTCGAGCTCGGCGTCTCCTACGCAACGCTTCAGTGCGCCGAGCTGCTCGCGCGCGGCGCCCCAGGGATCCACTTCTACACGCTGAATCGCTCGCCGGCGACCCGCGCGATCCTCTCGGCGCTCAAGCTGCTGCGCCCTTGGGTACGCCGGGCGGTCGTCAGGACGGCGGGATGATCTCGAGCGCGTGCGCGAGCATCGGGCGCCCCTGTAGCTCGTAGCGGACGTCGACCTCGTCGTTTCGCTTGTAGGTCCCGATCCCCCAAAAGCCGATCAGCCACGCCCACAGGCCCAACTTCTGGCTTACGAGCTCGCGCTCGAACAGCAGCTCCCCGGCGGCGATTCGGTAGTCGGCCCCGAGCTCCTGGCGGACCCCGTTGACGTAGACCTCGAACGGCTGCCCGACCCCGGCCGGGAGCTTGACGCGCCAGTAGCTCGTCGGCCCCCCGCGCCGGCGCGGGCCTCCTGGTGGGGAGCCTCGTCCCTGGGGCGATGGAGATTTCTCAGGCATAGGCTGAGAAATCTCCATCGCCGGGCAGCAACGACAGGACCAGCACGTCGACCCGCTCGCCGCGCTCGCGCCGGTACCGCCGCAGCACGCCTTCGCGGGAGAAGCCCGCGGCGCGGGCGGCGCGAATCAGGGGCTCGTTGTCGGGGTCGGTGAGCAGCTCGAGCCGCTCGAGCCCGCAGACTCCAAACAGCCAGCCGGCGGCGAGCGTCAGCGCGGCCCGAGCCAGTCCTTTGCCCCTGGACTGAGGCGCCACCCAGATCCCCAGCTCGCCCCGCTGGTGATCCCAGTCGAGGTGATGCACGTCGAGCTGGCCGCGGCAGTCGTCCGATCCCGGCTCGAGGATCGTCAGGGTCAGCTCCGCGCCCGCCGCCCGCTGATGCGCCTCGCGCTCGGCACGACGACCCAGCTCCGCGCCGCTCGGGGGACGCTCCTGCCCGAAGCGGACGTGCATCTGGGGGTCGTCCTGGTGCGCGATCAGGATCTCCGGGATGTCGCGCTCGGCTCCCAGCCGCAGCAGCACCCGTTCGTCGCGGAGCGGCGCTGGCAGGTTCGGGAGAGCGGGCACGTCGGGAGCGCACCGTACTCTCTCGCGGCGTGGAGATCCCATACAGCGTGCGCCGCTCGCCGCGCGCCAAGCGAGTCCGGGTCACGGTCGACGCGGCACGCGGCGTGGAGGTGGTCCTCCCCCGCCGCGCCCAGGAGCGCGAGGCGGCAGCCGCGATCCGCGAGCTGCGCCCATGGATCGAGCGCCGGGTCCAGGAGCTCGCGCGAGCCCGCGTCGCGATCGCGGCTCGTGGCGAGGCGGTGCCGTACCTCGGCCAGCTGCTCGCGCTGCGCACCGAGCCGGGGCGCGCGCGCGTGCACCGGCGCGGCGACGAGCTGCTGACGCCGGCGGGGACCGAGCGCTTTCCCGCGCTCGAGCGCTGGTACAGGCGGGCGGCCCGCGCGGAGATCGCGCCGCGGCTCGATCGCGCTTGCGCGCTGGCCGGGAGCCCGTACACCACGCTCACGATCCGCGGTCAGCGGACCCGCTGGGCCAGTTGCTCGCGCTCCGGCGCGATGAGCTTCAACTGGCGGCTGCTGCTGGCCCCCGAGCCGGTGCTCGACTACGTGGTCTGGCACGAGGTCTGCCACCTGCAGGTGATGGACCACTCGTCGCGATTCTGGACGCTGCTCGGCCAGCGCTGCCCGGCCTACGCCGAGCACGCCGGCTGGCTGCGGGAGCACGGCACCACGCTGGTGCTGCAGGGCTGAGACGGATCAGCCCGCGCGCAGCGCCCGTCGCAGCGCCCGCTGTGCGCTCTCCCCATGGCGCTGCTCGATCACGGTCCGCTTGACCCGCCCCAGGTAGGCCTCGGTCGAGCCGTCGCCGCGCACGTCGAGCCCCGCGCGCACGCTCGGCAGCGCGCGCTGGGGACCGGACAGCTCGAGCCGGGCGATGACCTGCTGGATCGGCTCGAAGCGCTTCACCCTCAGGTCGACCGGAACGCGCGTCGCGCTGTGCGCCAGTTCCTTGGCCCGCGCCTCGAGCGCCGCGAGCGCCTGGTCGAGTTGCTCGAAACGCTGCCGCTCGACGCGTGATCCCGCTCTGACCGTCACCCTCCACACGCGGCGATCATCGCAGGGTGCGCCTGGGCCACGCCGGGCGCCGGCAGCTCCAGCTCCAGCTCCAGCTCGCGCCCCAGACGGCGCTGGCGGCGGCGCTCGCCGAATACCCGCCCGACCAGCCTTAGCGCGGGTGCGTTGTCCGCCAACGTGAGCCAGCGGAACCGCCGGATGCCCCGCTCCGACGCGGCGACGGCCAGACGCTCGAGCAGCAGCGTCCCCAGTCCTCGCCGCTGGAAGGCGTCGGCGACTACGATCGCGCACTCGGCGCTGTCGCTCCCCCGGCC
>JAFAZB010000491.1 GCA_019240015.1 Solirubrobacterales bacterium | reverse complement strand
GCCCTCGATCGTGGAGATGTTCTTGGTCACGTAGAACGAGAACGCCGCCACGTTGCCCCACGCCCCGATCCGGCGCCCTCCCCACTCGGCGCCGATCGCGTGCGCGGCGTCTTCGATCACCACCAGCCCGTGGCGGTCCCGGAGGGCGTTGACGCGCTCCATGTCCACCGGCCGACCAGCCATGTGAACCGGCATCACCGCCTTGGTGCGCGGCGTGATCGCCGCTTGCGCCGCGTCGAGGTCGATCAGCGCGCTGCCCGGAACGCAGTCCACCAGGACCGGCGTCGCGCCGGCATGCTCGACCGCGTTGGCGGACGCCACGAAGGTCATCGCGGGCACCAGCACCTCGTCTCCCGGCCCGATCCCCATGACCTCCATCGACAGGATCAGCGCGGCTGTACACGAGGACACGCAACGGGCAAAGGCCACGTTCAGGTACTCGGCGAGCATCGTCTCGAAGCGCTGCACCTTCGGGCCGGTCCCCACCCAGCCGGAGCGCAACGAGTCGACCACCTCGGCGATTTCCTGCTCGCCGATCGTCGGACTGCCGAAGATCAAGAACTCGTCCCGCATGTGCGCCCGCTCGGTTGTGGGTGGCTCCTGCAAGCCGCGAGTAAAGCGAATCGGTCCATGGGTCACGGTGATCTGCTGGTGTGACACGATCGGCTCGCTGCATGAGCGCCGCTCTCCCGCCTGGTCCCCGCCTCCCCCGCCTGCTGCAGACGCTCGGCTTCATGTTCGCGGGGCCTCGGTTTCTGGAGCGGGCTCGCCGCCGGTATGGGGACGCGGTCACGTTCGGGACGCTGTTCGACGAGCGGTTCGTGATGGTGTTCGACCCCGAGTTGGTCAAGCAGCTGTTCCGAGGCTCTGGAGAGCAGCTGCACGCCGGCGAGGCAAATGCGCTGCTCGGTCCGATCCTCGGCCAGCGATCGGTGCTACTGCTCGATGGAGCCGAGCACCTGCGCCACCGTCGCCTGATGCTGCCGCCGTTCCACGGCAAGCGGATGCTCGCCTACGAGCAGACGATCCGCGAGGAAGCCGATCGAGAGATCGATTGCTGGCCGATCGGCGAGCCGTTCACGTTGCTCGAGCGGATGCAGTCGCTGACGCTGGCGGTGATCATGCGCGCAGTGTTCGGCTACCAGCCGGGGCCGAGCGCGGAGGAGCTTCGCCGGCGCTTGCGCGCGATGGTCGAGCCGTTGGCCCGGCCGCGCGGGCTGATGATGATGGCGGCCGCGATCCGGGGCCGCGGCAACCCCGAGGCGGCGCTCGCGTTCGAGCGCCAGCGCCGGGCGGTCGACGAGATCCTGTACGCCGAGATCGCCGAGCGCCGCCGGCTGCCCGACCTCGCGCGGCGCGACGACGTGTTCTCGGCGCTGCTGTTGGCGCAGGACGAAGAGGGAGCGCAGTTGAGCGATCACGAGGTCCGCGACGAGCTCGTGACGCTGCTGCTCGCCGGCCACGAGACCACCGCGACGGGCTTGGCATGGGCGCTCGACCTCGTGCTGCACGCGCCCGTGGTGCTGGCCCGCGCGCGAGCCGGCGAGGACGCCTACCTCGACGCGGTCGCCAAGGAGAGCTTGCGCATCAGGCCCGTGATCCCGGGGGTCGGACGCGTGGTGCGCGGCGAGCCATTTGCGCTGAACGGATACGAAGTTCCTCCCGGGATGGAGATCAACCCTTCGATCCGGGTGATTCATCGTCGAGGCGATCTCTACCCGCAGCCCGAGGCCTTCCGCCCCGAGCGCTTCCTCGGCGAGAACGCGCCCGACACCTATACCTGGGTGCCCTTCGGCGGTGGCACCCGGCGCTGCCTGGGTGCTAGCTTCGCGCTGCTCGAGATGCGCGTCGTGCTGGGCCAGGTGCTCGCCCGTACCGCGCTGAGAGCCGCCGACGCGAAGCTCGCCAAGACCCAGTTCCGCGCGATCACGCTGGCCCCAAAGGGAGGTGTGCGGGTCGTGCAGGAGCGGGCGCCGGCTCCGGTCTAGGCGCCTGAACCCGGGCGCCAGGGGCCGCCGCGGCTCGGGTCTCCCCCGCCGTGCACCGCGAGTCCACCGCCGGCGCGTGGCCACGATGTACAAGTTGTGTGTTCATCTTGTAACTTGTCTTGACAAGTTGGAAGCGGGCCGTGAATCCTTCGCCGCCGACACCGATCACGGGGGATCTCACGATGAAGAAAGCCGCCATTCTGCTGTCGCTGGGGGCGATCGCGCTCGCCGGATGTGGTTCTAGCTCTTCGAGCAAGTCGACCGCGGGTGCCTCGCAAGCTGCCGCGAAGAGCGCCGGCTGTCCTCACGACCCGGTCCGTTTCGCCGTCGAGCCGTACGACGCCGGACCGGCGCTCGAGTCGGCGTACAAGTCGCTCACCAGCGCGCTGCAGACCAACTTGGCCTGCCCGGTCCAACTGATCATCTCCAACAGCTATGTCGCAGAGATCGAAGCGATGCGCTCGGGCCAGCTCGATCTCGGTGAGTTCGGCCCGCTCGGGTACGTGCTCGCGCACCGGATCGCGAGTGCCCAGCCGGTCGCCGCGTTCGCCGACCCTAGCGGCAAGCCGGTCACCTACACGGCCGGGATCTGGGTCAAGAAGAGCTCGCCGATCACGAGCATCGCGCAGCTGAAGGGCAAGACGCTGGCGTTGTCCAGCACAACCTCGACCTCGGGGGCCCTGTATCCCGTGTATGCACTGGTCCAGTCCGGGTTCAAGTGTCAGGGGGTCTCCTCCTGCCAGGGGATCACGATCAAGTACGCGGGCGGCCACCCCGAGTCGTTGCTGGCGCTCACCCACGGCACCGTGGACGCCGCCGAGGTCAACAGCCAGCAGGAGGCCACTGCCGAGAAGGCCGGCAAGTTCAATCCGGCCGATTACCGGGAGATCTGGAAATCGGACCCGATCGAGAACGACCCGATCACGGTCCGCGGCGATCTCTCGCCAGCCTTCCAGCAACGGGTCAGCGCGGCGATCCTGAAGCTGACGCCCACGCAGGTGGCGAGCGTCGACAGCGAGCTCGGCACGGGCAGCACCGGCGGGATGGTCTCCGCCAGCGACTCGTTGTATTCCGGGATCACCTCGCTCGCTCAGACCGAAGGCCTGTCGCTGAAGAACCTGGGCTGAGCGATGGGGCTCCAGTAGGCGGCTGCCCGTGCTTGGACCGGCACAACAGGATGAGTCGATCAAGTGGTCCGGGGCGGTTGCCCCGGACCACTCGCTCTCGATCCGCGGCGTGCGCAAGAGCTTCGCCGGGACCGAGGTCCTCAAGGGCGTCGACCTCGAGCTTGCGCCGGGCGAGATCGTGGCCGTGCTGGGCGCCAACGGGTGCGGCAAGTCGACCCTGCTGCGCTGCGCGATCAGGCTGCTCGAGCCCGACGCCGGCGAGATCCGGTTGTGCGGGCGTGACCTCGCGTCGCTGCGCGGCAAGGAGCTGCGCGAGGCCCGTCGCGAGGCGGCGGTGGTGTTCCAGCAAATCGCGCTGGTGAGACGACGCAGCGCGCTGCAAAATGTGTGTTGCGGAGCGCTCGGAGAGCTGCCCCTGCGGCGTTCCTACGCTTCGAACGCGTTCCCGCACGAGGTTCGCGAGCGGGCAGCGTTGGCGCTCCAGCGGGTGGGAATGCTCGACAAGGCCTGGCAGCCCGCAAGCACGCTGTCGGGCGGCCAGGCTCAGCGGGTTGCGATCGCCCGCGCGTACTGCCAGCGGGCGTCGGTGATCCTCGCCGACGAGCCCGTCTCGGCGCTCGACCCGCGCGCGGCCGAGGACGTGATGGAGCTGCTCGCGGATCTCGCCCACCGTGACCGCCTCGGGGTGCTGGTCGTTCTGCACCAGCCCGAGCTCGCACTGCGCTACGCCGATCGCGTCGTCGGCATGCTGCTCGGCGAGGTGGTGTTCGATGCGAAGCCGCCGGAAGTCAGCCCGCAGCGGGTGGCCGAGCTCTACCAGCACCTCCACGGCGCCTGAGTCAGCGCCGCGCGGGACTCAGCACATGGCCAGCGCACCGATCCCGGCCGGCGCCCTGCAACCAGGTCCGCCGCTGCCGGCGCGCCCTGTTCGGAGCGCCGAGCGCTGGATCAAGCTGCTCGCGGCGGCGGTCCTGCTCGCGCTGCTGGTGTTCGCTTGGCTCGACGTTGGCGGCTCGCTCTCGAACCTGATCAACGGTCTGTTCGGTTCCAAAGGGATTTTTCGCAGCATCGTCGGCCCGAGCCTGCCGCCAAACACGGGCGCGATCGGCGAAGGGCTGAGGGCGTCGGTGACCACTTTCTGTGTGGCGGTGCTGAGCATCGCATTCGGGGTGATCGCGTCGGTGCTGATGCTGCCGCTGGCGGCCCGCAATCTGGCTCCGAGCCGCTCCGCCTACGAGCTCGTGCGCGGGATCCAGGCCGTGTTGCGGGCGATCCCCGAGCTGATCATGATGCTGCTGTTCCTGATCACGGTGGGGATCAATCCGTTCTCGGCGGTGCTGGCGCTGACGCTGCACGGGATTGGGGTGAAGGGGAAGCTGTTCGCCGAGGCGGTCGAGGAGATGGACATGACGCCCGTGGAGGCCCTGCGGGTGGCGGGGGCGGGGCGGCTCCAGGTGTTCCTGCACGCGGTTCTACCCGGCGTCCAGAACACGCTGATCAGCCTCACCCTCTACCGCCTCGACGCCAACTTCCGTTCGGCGGTCACGCTCGGCGCGGTCGGCGGCGGCGGCATCGGCTTTCTGATCGACAACCAGCTCAACGACTTCCAGTTCAAGGTGGTCGCTACGTATCTGGTGATCATGGTGGTCTGGGTGCTGGCGATCGAGCGGATTTCGACACTGCTCCGCGCTCGTCTGTAGTGCTGTGAGCGAGCACGGCCCGGGGTGGTGAGACACTTGCGGATCGGCATGGACTCGCTGCACTCGGTTCCCAGGCACGCGGCGATCGCGCAGGCGCTCCGCGACGGCATCCGGAGTGGCGCGATCGCGGCTGGCTCCCCGCTGCCGTCGGAGTCCCGGCTCTCGAGCCGCTACCAGGTCTCGCGGGGAACCGTTCGCCAGGCGCTGGCGTCGTTGCGGGCCGAGGGGCTGATCGTGGGCGGCCGCGGGCGGGCGCCCGTGGTTCGCCGCCCGGATCTATCCCAGAGCTTCGACCAGTTGCTGTCGTTCTCGGCCTGGGCACGGCAGCTCGGCCGCACCCCGTCGGCACGGACGCTGGAGCTCGCGCGGCGCCGCGCCGGCGCGGAGGCCGCCGAGCAACTCGGGCTCGAGGACGGTACGTGGGTATTCGAGTACACCCGCCTGCGGCTGCTCGACGGCGAGCCGGTGATGATCGAGCGCACCACGCTGCTGGAGTCCGCCGGCCGGCTGCTGCTGGACTGCGACCTCGACGGCGGCTCGGTCTATGAGCAGCTGGGTGAACGCGGGATCGAATTCAGCGAGGCGCATCAGACGATCGCCGCGATCGCAGCCAGCGCCCAGGACGCCTCGCTGCTGTCGGTCCAGCGGCGAGCTCCGATCCTGGAGGTGCGCCGGCGCGCACTCGATCCCGTCGGCCGGCCGCTCGAATGGTCGCGCGACCGCTACCGCGGCGACGCGTTCGCGATCACGATCCACAATCAGAGCGCGCTGCCACGGGCCGGCGTGGCCCTCCAGGCCGCGGAGGGCCTCCAGGCAGCGGGCTCGAGTCCGTGAGCCCGTCGAGCACCCGGGGGGCGAGCCCCAACGCGGTGGTCATCCCCACCCCGGAGACCACTTGCACGATGCGCACGCCTGGCAGCGGCTCCTCGACCAGGAACGGGTTACCTGAGGCGACCGGGTAGACGCCGTGCCAGCGTTCGCGAATCTCGAGGTCCGGGACGCCCAGCAGTTGCGTGGCTTCGGCTAGCACCAGCTGGTCGAGCCGCTCGTCGCCGAACGGTGACACGTCCGCGCCGTACTCGTGCGTGTCGCCGATGATCAGGTCTCCACCGGGCAGCTGCGTGATGATCAGGTGGACGCCCGCCGCGATCAGCTCGGGGCGCTCACGGGAGATCCGGGTCCGCAGCCGCTCGCAGCCGGGTTGGGAAGCGAACGCCGGATAGCGAAGCAGGCTCAGCCCCGTCAGGAGCGCCGGGCGGTAGATGCGCCCCTGCGGGCAGGCCGCCCGCAGCATCTGGAGCTTGCAGCGGCTGACCGCGCGGGACTGGGGTTGCAGCTCGGTGGGCAGGGTGTCGAAGTCGGGACCCGGGCAGACGATCACGACCGGAGCTCTGACGCTGGCGCGGCTGGACTCGACCCTGCCGGGCTCGACCGCGTGCACCGGCGCCTCCCACAGAACCGTCGCGCGCGGATCCCGCTCGAGCAGCGAGGCCAAGCGAACCACGGCCTGGCGCGGGTCGACGCGGAAGTCATGCGCCGCATGAAGGGCCCCAGCCAGTCCGCGATGCGGAATCGGCGCGAGCTCGCCGACGGCGCGAGCGGTGATCAGTCGCGCGCCACGCCGAGGGTCGCCGGCCACGGCCGCCATCAGCTCGAGCTCATCGTCCTCTCGCGCGACCACCACGCTGCCGCACCTGAGCACTTCCAGCCCGGCCCGCGCGCCGAGCTCGAGCCACCGCTGCCGCGCAACCAGCGCGCAGGCCAGCGGCTCGCCGTCGCCCATCGCCGCCAGGAAGCCGTGGCCGAAGTTCCGCACGCTCGCTCCCAGCGCCCGCGCGCTTCGCTCCAGCACCGCCACGCGCAGTCCCCGGTCGCTCGCCTCGAGCGCGTGCGCGAGTCCAACGATCCCCGCGCCCACCACGCACACGTCGGCGTCGATCGCGCGGCGCGACTCCCGCAGCGGGGTGCGGACGGTCTGCGAGGGACGCTCCATACTTGTAAATACAAGTATGGAGCAGCGGGTGTGCTGTGACCATCTCGTGACCCAGGACCCGAGTTGCTGGTCGACACTGCACCCCACTTGTATAGTCAGGCTCGTGGGGGTTACCTTCGGGGCAAACGGCCGCCTCTATCACGCTCCCGCGCGACCCGTGCTCGGCGTATGCGCCGACGGTTGGGACCCCGAGTACGTCGACGACGCGCTCGAGCGCGGACTGATGCCGCGGGTTGCCGAGGCACTCGCGGACGGCGGCAGCTATGCGCTCGCCCGCGCGCAGGTACCCACCTTCACCAACCCCAACAACGTCGCGATCGTGACCGGCGTGTGCGCGGCGCGGAACGGAATCGCGGGCAACCACTACCGCGCCGCAGACGGCCACGAGGTGCAGCTCACCGACGCGAGCTTCCTGCGTGCCACCACGATCCATGCCGAGGCGCTCGAGGCCGGGGTCCCAGTGCTGTGCGTGACCGCCAAGGACAAGCTCAGAGCGCTGCTCGCGGCCGGCGGCGTGCCCGCGTTCAGCGCAGAGTGCGCGCACGAGCAGGCGCTCGAGGATGGGACGCCGGTGACGGCGCTGCTCGAGCGACCCAATCCTTCGATCTACGACTGGCGGCTCTCGCCGTACGCGATCGACCTGTCACTCGCGCTCGCCGCGCGGCTGCAGGCCAGGCTGGTGTACGTCTCGCTGACCGACTTCGTGCAGCACACCGCGGCGCCTCGACAGCCACTCGCGGACGAGTTCTACCGCGCCGTCGACGCGGCGCTCGGCCGCGCGCTCGACGCGGGGTTCGTGGTCGGGCTCGTGGCCGACCACGGGATGCGCGCGAAGACCTCCCCCGACGGGAGCCCGAACGTGCGTTTTCTCGATGAGGCGCTCGACGCAGCCGGGGTCGCGGGGGGACACACCCTGTGCCCGATCACCGATCCCTATGTGGCCCACCACGCGGCGCTGGGCTCGCTCGCCTGGGTCCACCTCGACGATCAATCGCAGCTCGATCGCGCGCGCAGCGCGCTGGCGGCGCTGCGCGGCGTGGAGGGAGTGCTCGACCGTTCGGCGGCGGCTGAGAGCTTCGAGCTGCCGGCCGACCGAATCGGCGATCTGGTCGTGCTGGCGGATGGAGTGACCGTGCTCGGCAAGTCTCGGGCGGCCCACGACTTCAGTGCGCTCGAGGGCTGCCTGCGCTCCCACGGCGGGCTGCACGAGCGGCTCGTGCCCCTGATCGTCTGCCAGCGGCTCAAGGAGGACGCGCTCGCCGGGCGCGATCTGCACAACCGCGACCTGCACCACCTGTTGCTGAACGAGCTCGCATGACCGCGACCTCCACGCTCCAGATCCGATCCCCGTACACCGGCGAGCTGGTCGGCGAGGCCCCGGCGGCGGGCGCCGAGCAGGTTCAGGCTGCACTGGACGCGGGCGCGCGCTTCGGCTCGCCCCTCTCCCGGCACGAGCGCTCGCAGGTGCTGTTCGACGTCGCCGGACGCCTGGCAGCGGCGCGTGCCGAGCTCTCCGAGCTGATCTCGCTCGAATCGGGGCTGTCGCTCAGGGACACCTCGCACGAGGTGGGGAGGGCGGTCGATGTGTTCCGGTTCGCCGCGATCGAGGCGCTCCGCGACGACGGTGAGGTATTCGCCGGCGATGTCTCGCCGAGCGGAGCGGACCGCCGGGCGCACACACTGCGCGTCCCGGTGCGGTTGGTCGCCGCGATCACGCCGTTCAACCATCCGCTCAATCAGGTCGCGCACAAGCTCGCACCGGCGATTGCGGCCGGCGCTCCAATCGTGCTGAAGCCGTCCGAGAAGACGCCGCTGAGCGCGCTGCGCCTCGGCGAGCTGCTCGCTGACGCCGGCCTCCCCGCGCCGGCGGCTCAGATCGTGTGTGGCGATCCAGCGGCGATCCTCGATTGCTTCCTCGCAGACGAGGCGGTCGAGCTGGTGTCGTTCACCGGCGGCGTGGCGGTCGGCAAGTCGATCGCGGCGCGACTCGGTTACCGCCGCGCGGTGCTCGAGCTGGGAGGCAACGACCCCTTGATCGTGCTCGCCGACGCCGACCTCGAGGAGGCCGCCGGGCTCGCGATCCGAGGGGCGTTTGCCAACTCTGGACAGCGCTGCACCGCCGTCAAGCGGATCATCGCGGTGCGCGAGGTCGCCGACGAGCTGGCCGAGCGCGTCGCTGCGGGCGCCGCGGCGTTGCGTTGCGGCGACCCGCTCGACGAGCGCACCGACGTCGGCACGGTGATCGACGAGTCGGCCGCCTCCGTGATCTCGGATCGGATCGAACGGGCGCTGGCAGACGGAGCGCGGCTGCTGTGCGGCGGCGAGCGCGACGGCGCGCTGCTGACGCCGGCGGTGCTCGATCACGTTCCGCGGGACGCCGAGCTCGTGGCGCGGGAGACATTCGGGCCGGTGGCTCCGATCATCCGCGTCGAGGACCTCGAGCAGGCGATCCTCACCGCCAACGCCACGCCATATGCCCTCTCCAGCGGGGTGTGCACGTTCGACTGGCGGGCGATCGTGCGCTGCATTCGGGAGCTTCGCGCCGGCACCGTCAACGTCCGCGAGGTGCCCGGCTGGCGCACCGAGCTGACCCCGTTCGGCGGCGTCGGTGACAGCGGCCTGGGAGTCAAGGAGGGC
>JAFAZB010000457.1 GCA_019240015.1 Solirubrobacterales bacterium | reverse complement strand
GGACGGTTGCAGGTGCAGACGATCACGCTGATCAGCTCGGTGGCCGGCTCGATCGGCGGCCGGTCGCCGTTAGGTGGCGAAGCTGGTCCCAGGTGGAGCAGACGCCGGACCTGGGCCGCCAGCCGCGACTCGTGGACTGTGTGGCCGTTCACCGGAACCTCCACGAAGCCGACGGCGGAGCGCTCCCGCGTGACCAGCAGCCGAGCTCGGTCGTATCTGCCTCCGTCGGGTCGCGGCGGGACCTTGAACGAACGCAGCCCGTTGCCGAGCTCGAGCTGACCCATCCAGGTGGGGCGATAGCCAGCCGGGGCGTTCTCGCCTGCGGCCCCTGCTCGCCGCCGGCTGAGCCCGTAGGCCAGCGGGCCCCAGGCAAGCCCAGCCAGCTCGAGCCAGTCGTACGTGCGTGGATAATCGGGTGCCTTGCGGATGTTCTTGCGCGACTGAGGGTCGCGCATGAACCGGACCGCGGCCGGCACGCGGCGAAGCATCTCGGGCGCGTGACCCGCGAGCGCCTGCTTGGTGAGCATCGCCGTCAGCGATACCCCGTAGCCGAAGATCTCCCGGCCGAGCCTCCCGTCGCCGTCGGGGTGCTCGTGCCAGAGCATCGCGGCCGGCTCGTAGACGAGCGCGTAGCCGGCCATCAGCACGCGCACGAACAGGTCCAGATCCTCTCCCCCGCAAGCGCGCGTACCGGCGCCGAGCGCCGGATCGAAACCGCCGAGCGCCCGGGCTGCGTCCGCGCGCAGCGCGGTGCAGGCCCCCGAGCCGAACTCCCCCGCGGCGAACGGGAACAGCGGCGAGGTCGGCCGCTCGGCGCGAAACACGCGGCGCTCGAACCCCTTGCCGAACCCCGCGAACTGCTCGATCCGCAGCTGCGTGCGGGTCTCGAGGTCGGCGGGCAGGATCAGCCCGGTGACGCAACCCGCGTCGGGTTCGGCCGCGAACGAAGCAGCCAGCCACCGCAGCCAGCCCTCCTGCACCTCCACGTCGTCATCGGTGAACGCTACGACCTCGCCGCGGGCGGCCGCCAGCCCGGCGTTGCGGGCGGCGCTCAATCCCACCCGGGCCTCCTCGACGTATCGGATCTGCGAGCCGGTGCTCGACGTACCGTGCTCGCGAGCGGTGCCGAACGCTCGCGCCAGCGCCCCGCGCACCGGGGAGCCGAGCGGCCGGTTCTCGACCACGATCACCTCCAGCGGCGCCGGTCGGCACGCCAGCACGGACCTGACGGCGCGCACGGTTTCCTCGGCCCGCCCGCAAGTGTTGACCACCACGCTCACCGAGGGCAGCGGGGCGAGCGGCTCGATCAACGGCGCGAGGGGGCAGGGCGCGGTTGCGAACGCCGCGCGCAGCGCGGATGACTCGATCCGCTGACTCGGGCCTAGCTCGAAGACGAACTGCCCGGTGGGGCGCCCGTCTGCGAGTCGGATCACGATCGCCGAGCGGTATGGCTCGCCGTCGCGGCGTAGTTCGAGGTCCTCCGCGGCCGCGGCGTCCACGGCCCGGACCGCTACCGGACAGCGCAGCCGGGCCGGCTGCTCAGGCCGCACCGTCGAACCCCGGTGTGGAACAGAAATCGCGCAGCCGTCGCCGGAGCTGGCGCGCGCCCCGATACGCCCGGGTGCGGTGGCGCTCCTTGGTCCAGGCGAGCGGTGCGCCGCGACCCTCCAGGAAGCGCTCCACCTGACGCGCGGTGGTCCCCGTCGTGACCGTCCAGCGTGCGATCGCGAACGGATCGTCGCCCGGATGCGAGTAGGCGTTCTTGACCGCCGCCGCCGCGGTGAACCCGGTCGCCACGACCGCTCTGCGGGTCAGCTCGTTGTAGGACCCGTGGGGGTACGCGAACGAGCGCACCGGCGCTCCCGCGTGATCCTCCAGCACGCGTTTGCTGTCGAAGATCTCGCGCCAGGCCTCGCCGATGTCGAGCTCATCGAGGTGCGGATGGCTGACGGTGTGGGCGCCGAGCTCGACGCCTTTGATCGCCAGCAGCGCACGCAGGGCGCCGGCTGGCAGCGCCGGACGCGGGCCGCCCAGCCGTCCCGTGGCGACGAACACCGTGCTGGTGATCCCCTGCTCGGCCAGCGTTTGCACCGCGTGCGGAGTGTCTGCGAAGCCGTCGTCGAAGGTGACGGCGACGGCCAGCGCGGGCAGCTGTCGCTCGCCGCGCAGCGCGGCCGCCAGCTCCGAGATCGT
>JAFAZB010000325.1 GCA_019240015.1 Solirubrobacterales bacterium | reverse complement strand
GGATAACTTCGCGGATCCGCCCCGGCTGCTCGGCTCGCGTAGCGCCGCTACGCGTCGCCTCCCATCCGCGGCGCCCCGCTCGTTCCCCGAACGCCCCGACCTCCACCAGTTTGGAATCAATCATCTAGCTCGTCGTCAGCACGATCTTCCCGCGCAAGCCGCCGCGCTCGACGAGCCGGTGCGCCTCGCCGGCCTCGGCGAGATCGAGCGTCTTGGCGATCCGGGTGCGCAGCTCGCCGCTCGCGACCTGCCGGGTGAGCTCGGCGAGCGCACCCGGGTCGGAGTCGACCAGCGGCATCTCGACCCGTACGTCGCGGTCGAGCTCGAGCTCCACTCGGCGCGTGAACACAGCCACCCCTCCATCGCGAACGCAGGCCGCTGCGGGCTGGCCGACCGGCACCGCGTCGAGCACCGCATCGACCTGTTCGAGCTCGGCGAGGTTGGTCGAGCGCGGCAGCACCTCGTCGGCTCCCAGCGACGCGACCCAGTGCTCATCGCCGTCGGCGGCGACCGCCCGCACGCGGAGCCCGTCCTTGACCGCGAGCTGGGTGGCGAAGCTGCCGACCGCGCCGCTGGCGCCGGTCACGAGCAGCGTGGCCCCCGGGGAGGCTCCGATCAGGTCGAGCGTCTGGCGCGCGGTCAAGGCGTTGAGCGGCACGGTGGCGCCGGTTATCTCGTCCAGCTCATCGGGGCGGGTCGCCAGCCAGATCGGGTCGACCGCCGCGGCTTGGGCGTACGCCCCGACCCGTCCTCCGATTCGCACCCACGGGATCATCCCCACCACTGGCTCGCCGAGCGCGAACCCGGTCGCTCGCGCTCCCAGCTGCTCGACCGTCCCGGAGAGGTCCCAGCCCGGCACGAACGGCGGGCGCAGGTCCGGCATGCGGCGGGCGTGGGCGCCGGAGCGAGCCCCGAGGTCGGTGGGATTGACGTTGGCGGCGTCGATCCGCACCACGACTTCGCCGGCAGCGGGGGCGGGCCAGCTCCTCTCTCCCGCTGACAGCACCTCGGGGCCGCCGAACCCGGTCACCTCGCACACTCGCATCGTGCGGCCCTCAGCTGGCCCTGGCATCGCCACGATCCTAATCGCCGCTGGCGGTCGCGAGGCGGGCCCGTGTGAAATCGAGCGTCCGCGCTCAAGGCGACCTGCGCTCACCGGCAAGCGCCTTGACATCGGGCTCCCCCGTTCCTATAAGTGGTGCCTGGCCGGGGGGAGGCGACCACCACTGGTGTGACGGAGGTACGCATGGCGGGCAGTTCTGGCGCGCTCGGCGCGTTTCCCAGTCCCTACTCAATCGAGACGCCGCCGGGCTGCGAAGGCTGGGAGGAGATGTATCCGTACTACGCGCTGTTCGACGAGCGCCGGCGCGAGACGGACGAGAGCCGGTTCTGGTTCTGGAACTCGATGCACTTCCCGGTGCCGATGCCGGCGTTCGACGTGATCTGCATCGACTCGCCCTATCAGGCCGTGGGCTCGTGGCAGAACCGGGTGTTCGCGGTGCCGCCGGCGATGGGGATCGATTACCGCGTGGTCAACGGCTACATCTACATCTCCGGCAACCCCGTCACCGACCCGGAGAAGATCGCCGAGCGGGCGGGCTTCTTCCAGAAGCGCGCCGGCTACTACTACGAGAACTGGAGCGAGCTATACGGCAAGTGGCGCTCGAGGATCGAAGCGCTGATCCACGAGCTCGACGAGCTGGAGGTCCCCGACCTGCCCGAGTACGAGTCCGACGAGATCGCATTCGGCGAGGACCGCAACACCACCTTCTACGAAGTGCTCGAAGCCTACGGCCGCGCGCTGCGGCTCAACGATCTGATGTGGCAGTACCACTTCGAGTTCCTGCTGCTGGGCTACGGGGCGTACGGCACCTTCGTGGAGTTCTGCAAGGGGCAGCTTCCCGACATCCCCGACCAGCACATCGCGCAGATGGTCGCGGGCATCGACGTGTTGCTGTTCAAGCCCGATGCGGAGCTCCGCCGGCTGGCACGGCTGGCGATCGAGCTCGGCGTCGACGCCGCGTTCACGCAGGGCCGCTTGCCGCAGGAGATCGACGCCGAGCTGGCGCAGAGCCAAGGCGGCCGCGAGTGGCTCGATGAGCTCGAGAAGGTCAAAGACCCCTGGTTCAACATGGCCACCGGCGACGGGCTCTACCACTACTACCACAGCTGGCTGGATGATCCGAGCATCCCCTACGCAGCGCTGATCGGGCACATCAGCGCGCTCAACTCGGGCGAGCAGATCGAGCGGCCCACGGAGGAGCTCCAGCGTGAGCGCGACCGCCTCGCGCAGGAGTACGGCTCGCTGCTCGACGACTCCGCCCGCAAGACCTTCGAGGAGCTGCTGGGCCTCTCCCGGGTGGTGTTCCCGTACGTCGAGGAGCACAAGTTCTTCTGTGACTACTGGTTCCTGACCCGGTGGTGGAACAAGATCAGGGAGTTCGGAGCGCTGCTTGCCAGGCACGGGTTCCTGGAGGACGGCGAGGACATCTTCCAGCTCTCTCGCCACGAGGTCTCCTCGGCGCTCGACGAGCTGTTGCTGACCTGGGCGACCGGCGGCGAGCCGCTCGGGCCCAAGCACTGGCCGCCGATCGTCGCCCGCCGCAGGCAGTTGCTCGAGCAGCTCTCAGAGTGGACGCCGCCGCCCGCGATCGGGATCACCCCGGATGCGGTCACCGACCCGATGACGATCATGCTGTGGGGCGTGACCACCGAGCGGGTCCAGGAATGGGCGCGCCAGCAGGATGGTGGGGTCGAGCTGAACGGAGCGGCGGCCTCGCCGGGGGTGATCGAGGGCATCGCGCACGTGGTCCGCTCGGTCAGCGAGATCGCCAACATCCGCGATGGCGAGATCCTGGTGTGCGGGAGCACCTCGCCCGCCTGGGCGCCGATCTTCTCCAAGATCAAGGCGACGGTCACCGACGTGGGCGGAGTGATGTCCCATGCGGCGATCGTGTGCCGCGAGTACGGACTGCCGGCAGTCGTTGGCACCGGTCGCGCGACCTCCCAGATCAAGACCGGGCAGACGATCCGCGTCGACGGCTCGCAGGGCGTGGTCACGCTGCTCGAGGGGTAGAGCAACAGGGTGGCTGGCAGCGCAGCCGGTGTCCGGTACACCCGCCCGCTGAACGAGCTCGGGCGCGGCGACGCCCCTGCTTTCGGCGGCAAGAGCGCCACGCTGGGCGAGCTGCTGGCCGCCGAGATCCCGGTGCCTTCCGGGTTCGCCGTTTCCACCGCCGCGTTTGCGGCGTTCCTGGAGCAGTCGCAGCTCGCGGGCAGGCTCGAGGACGCCCTCACGGGGCTCGCGCCGGGCGAGCTCGCGGCGATCGAGGCGGCATCGCGCTCGGTCGGCGAAGCGCTCCGCGCGGCGCCCGTGCCGGATGCGGTCGCGGATGAGCTGGCGAGGCGCTACGCAGAGCTCGCCGACACCGCCGGCATCGAGTGCCCGCCGGTCGCGGTCCGCTCGAGCGCGCTCGGCGAGGACAGCCAGGACGCGACCTACGCCGGGCAGCAGGAGACCTACCTGTGGGTCACGGGCGCCCAGCAGGTGTGCGACGCCGTTCGCGATTGCTGGGTCAGCCTCTACAGCCCGACGGCGATCAGCTACCGCCTGCGGCTGGGGGCGGGCTCGGCGGCCGCCGAGCCGGAGCCCGCCGAGCCGGAGCCCGCCGAGCCGGAGCCCGCCAAGCCGGAGGCGATGGGCGTCACCGTGCAGCTGATGGTCGACGCCGCGGTATCCGGAGTCCTGTTCACCTGCAACCCGGTCAGCGGCGACCCGAGCATGGTGGCGATCAACGCCAGCTGGGGGCTCGGGCTCGCGGTGGTCGGCGGCGAGGTGACCCCCGACGACTACCTCGTCAGCAAGGTGACCGGCGAGGTGGTCAGGGAGCGCCTCCACGCCAAGCAGGTGGAGTACGTGCCCGATCGTTCAGGCCGCGGGGCGGTGCGGATCGAGGTAGCGCCGGAGCGCCGGGAGCTGGCCTGCGTCGATCACGAGGCGCTGGCCGCGCTGCTCGACACCGCGCGGCGGGTGGAGCGCCATTTCGGATGTCCGCAAGACGTGGAGTGGGCGATCGCCCGGGAGCAGGCGCTGCCGGAGAGCCTGTTCGTCGTCCAGTCGAGGGCCGTAACCGGTCTCGGCAAGAAGTCCCAGTCGAAACCCAGGTCGGCCATCTCGATGGTGATGGGGACCTTCGGAGTCAAAGATGCCGCTGACTGACGAGGACGTCCGCGAGATCCTGCGGCTGATCGACGAGTCCGACGTGGACGAGCTGCACATCGAAACGGAGGGGTTCGCTCTTCACGTGTCGAAGGGGGGCGGTGGGGGGGTCGACTCCCGGTCTCCGGGAACGGCGCGAGGAGACCGCGAGTCGACGCCCCAACCACCCCGGGACCCAGGCAGGCTCACGGAAGCAGCTGGGAAGCCGCCGCCCCAGCAACCCGGGCCCGACGCCGAGCCCGAGCCCGAGGACGCGCTGACCACGATCGAGGCCCCGATGCTCGGCACCTTCTACCGGGCCGAGGGGCCGGGGCAGAAGCCGTTCGTCGAAATCGGCAGCCGAGTCGATCCCGACAGCACCGTCTGCATCATCGAGGTGATGAAGATGATG
>JAFAZB010000321.1 GCA_019240015.1 Solirubrobacterales bacterium | reverse complement strand
ACGACACAGCTCGCACAGGGTCCGCGCGCGCTCGAGCTCCCCGGAGGCGACTTCCTCGCCCAGGCTGACGCGGATCCGCCCCGCCAATGCACCGCCCATCACGGGTTCAGGACTCATCGAGATCGGTGACCCATCGACTTCCGGCGCAGATTCGTTAACTAGACCTTGGTCGAGACGTGGACCGGCGGCGGCGTACGATGCGGCTCGATGAGATCCCTTCGCGACGGGCTTGCGCACACGATCGCCGGCGCCGTCGGAGCGGTGATCGGAGTGCTGAGCGCGGTCGCGCTCGCGCTGGCGGCATTGCTGCCCGCGCTGCTCGGATTGCTGGCTTTCCTGCTCTCGCCGCTGCGGGCTCTAGCGGAGTGGGTCTCGAGGCGCGGCGAAGCCCGCTGAGCGGGCTGCGCGCTCCCCCCGGCTAACCGGGCGAAACCTTGCCACAGACGTGTCAAGGTTTGATCCAAACGCTGGTAGCATCAGCCGGATGCGCGACTTTCTGGCCGCCGCGCGCGAGCGGACGATCGTCTACGACGGGGGGATGGGGGCCACGCTCGAGCAGTTCGAGCTGAGCCTGGAGCGGGACTACCGGCTCCCTGGTCGCTGCCACGAGGCGCTGGTCCTGAACCGGCCCGACGTGATCGAGGGCGTGCACGTCTCGATGCTCGAGGCAGGTGCCGAGGTGCTCGAGACCGACACCTTCCAGGCTTCCCGGCTGAAGCTCGGCGAATGGGGGCTCGCCGACCACACGCACGAGATCAACCTCAAGGCGGCCCAGATCGCTCGCCGGGCCGCGGGCGAGCGCCGGTTCGTAGCCGGTTCGATCGGGCCCACCGGCTTCCTCCCGGCCAGCGACGATCCGACGCTGGGACAGATCGGGTTCACCGAGCTGGTCGAGGTGTTCGCCGAACAGGCCCGTGGGCTGCTGGAGGGGGGCGTCGACTTGATGATCATCGAGACCGCGCAGGACATCCTCGAGGTCAAGGCGGCGATCTTCGGCGTTCGTGAGGCGTGCGCGGAGCGCTCGTGCCACGTCCCGATTCAGTGCAGCGTGTCGCTGCTTCCCCAGGGCGGCAAGATGCTGCTCGGGACGGACATCAGCGCCGTACTGGCGACGCTCGAGGCGCTGGCGGTCGACGTGATCGGGCTCAACTGCTCCACCGGTCCCGAGGATATGCGTGACGCGATTCGCTTCCTCGGCGAGAACTGTCCGGTCCCGATCCACTGCATCCCCAACGCGGGCCTCCCACTCCAGGGGCCCAACGGCGAGACGATCTTCCCCGAGGAGCCCGAGCCGCTGGCCGACGCGCTGGGCGAGTTCGTCGAGCGCTACGGCGTCTCGATCGTCGGCGGCTGCTGCGGGACCACCCCCGCGCACATCGCGGCGCTGGCCGAGCGGGTCGCGGGCCGCGTGCCGGGCGAGCGCCCGCCTCGCCGCCCCGCCCATCTGAGCTCGATGATCGCCGCCACCGCGCTCGTCCAGGACCCCCGCCCGACGCTCGTCGGCGAGCGGGTCAACTCCCAGGGCTCCCGGAAGGCCAAGGAGCTGCTGCTCGCCGACGACTACGACGGCCTGCTGACGGTGGCCGAGGACCAGGTGACCGGCGGCGCCCACCTGCTCGACGTGTGCGTGGCGCTGACCGAGCGCCAGGACGAAGCCGAGCAGATGCGTGAGGTCGTCAAGCGGATTTCGCTCACCCAGCCCGCGCCGATCCAGATCGACTCCACCGAGCCCGAGGTGATCGAGACCGCGCTCCAGCAGATCCCCGGGCGCGCGGTCGTCAACTCCATCAACCTCGAAGCCGGACGCGCCAAGCTGGACCGGGTCGTCCCGCTGGCCAAGGCCCACGGCGCGGCCGTGATCGCGCTGACGATCGACGAGGTCGGGATGGCCAAGACCGCCGAGCGCAAGCTGGAGGTCGCGCGGCGGATCACGGAGCTGTGCTGCGATCAGCACGGACTCGATCCCGAGTCGCTTATCTTCGACTGCCTGACGTTCACGCTCACGACCGGCGACGACGAGTGGAAGCCCAGCGCGATCGAGACGATCGAGGGGATCCGTCGGGTCAAGCAGGAGATCCCCGGGGTGAAGACCTCGCTCGGGGTCAGCAACGTCAGCTTCGGCGTCGGGCTCCCGGCCCGGAGCGCGCTCAACAGCGTGTTCCTGCATCACGGCGTGGAGGCGGGACTCGACCTGGCGATGGTGAACCCCAACCACATCACCCCGTATGCCGAAATTCCGGCGCAGGAGCGCGAGCTGGCAGACGACCTCGTGTTCAACCGACGCGACGATGCGCTCGAGCGGTTCATCGCCCACTTCGAGTCCAAGGGCCCCGCGGAGGACGCCACCGAGCAGGCCGATCCGACCGAGGGGATGGAGCCCGAGCAGGCGCTGCACTTCCACATCCTGCGGCGCAAGAAGGAGGGGGTGGAGGGCTGGATCGACCGCAGCGTGGAGAAGATCGGGGCGGTCCCGACGCTCAACGAGGTGCTGCTGCCGGCGATGAAGGAGGTTGGCGACAAGTTCGGCGCCGGGGAGCTGATCCTGCCGTTCGTGCTCCAGTCGGCCGAGGTGATGAAGCGAGCGGTTGCGCAGCTGGAGCGCTACCTGGACAAGCTCGAGGGCTACACGAAGGGCACGGTGGTGATCGCGACCGTGTTCGGCGACGTGCACGACATCGGCAAGTCGCTGGTCAACACGATCCTCACCAACAACGGCTACACCGTCGTCGATCTCGGCAAGCAGGTACCGATCTCGACGATCCTCGACGCCGCGGTCGAGCACCAGGCGACCGCGATCGGCCTGTCCGCGCTACTGGTCTCGACTTCCAAGCAGATGCCGGCGTGCGTGCAAGAGCTGCACCAACGCGGGCTCCCGTTCCCGGTGCTGGTCGGCGGCGCCGCGATCAACCGCAACTTCGGCCTGCGGATCCTGTATCCGCACGGGGCCGACTCCGAGGACGTCTACGAGCCGGGCGTCTTCTACTGCAAGGACGCCTTCGAGGGGCTCGCGAAGATGGATCAGCTGATCGACGGCGAAGCCCGAGCCGCGCTGCTCACCAAGACTCGCGAGGCGGCCAGACGGCTGCGCGAGCAGCCCGAGGCGGTGGACGACGATGCTCCCAGCGTCACCGACGCCTCGCTCCGCAGCGCCGCGCGAACCGACAATCCGGTTCCCGACCCGCCGTTCTGGGGAGTCCGCGAGGTCGAGGTCTCGCTCGACGAGGTCTACCACCACCTCGATACCCACGTGCTGTTCAAGCTGCATTGGGGGGGCCGCGGGGTCAAGGGGGACGCGTGGCGGCGGCTGCTGCACGACGACTTCCAGCCGCGACTCGAGCGGATGTGGCGCGAGCAGGACTACCTGCACCCCCGCGCGCGGGTCGGCTACTTCCCCTGTAACGCGGACGGCAACGAGCTGGTCGTGTGGGACCCCCAAGCGCCGGGCGAGCGGGAGCTGGAGCGGTTGACGTTCCCCCGTCAGCCGCGGCACGACCGGATCTGCCTGGCGGACTTCTACCGCCCGGTGGACTCCGGTCAGCTCGACGTGGTGGCGCTCCAGGCCGTGACCGCCGGCGAGCAGGTGACCGAGCTGATGGCACGGCTCGAGGCCGAGGGGGAGTTCGCCGAGCAGCTATTCGTCCATGGGCTCGGCGTTCAGACCGCCGAGGGGCTGGCGGAATGGCTGCACGCGCGCATTCGCGCGGCGTTTGCGATCGCGCCCGACCAGGGTCGGCGCTACTCCTGGGGATACCCCGCCTGCCCCGAGCAGTCCGAGCACGAGAAGGTGTTCCGGCTGCTGGACGCGCCCGCGATCGGCTTGCGGCTGTCCGGCGGCTACGCGGTCGAGCCCGAACAGTCGACGCTCGCGATCGTCGCCCACCATCCCCAGGCGGTGTACTTCGGGATGAAGTCGGGCTTCCTCCCCAAGACCTCCAAGCAAGCCGGCGACGAGCTGATCGCCGGCACGGAGAAGGACCCCACGCGACTCGCGACGCTGCCCGACGAGGACCCCGCCGACTCGCCTGCGGACGCGCAGGACGCCCCGGCGATGGCCGAGGCTTAGGGGCGCCCCTAAGCCCCGGCGATGGCCGAGGCTTAGGGGCGCCCCCGGCGGACGGCCCGGGGCGCGCGGCTGCGAGCGGGCGGCGCTCGCCGATCGTCAGCGGGCGGCGCTCGCCGATCGTCAAAATGTCCCACTCGTGCTCCCGTCGCGACGGGTGGGCGCACCCCGGTGCGACGACGTGATGGCTAGCGGACCCACCCCTGAAAACGAGCGGGGGTGGGTGCGATCTAGTGCGATCTGGTCGGGTCGCGACTCGCGGCGGCGCTTCGCGCCGCGCCGCCCCCGGGGATCGAGACGCGGGGGGCGCCCCCTGACGGGGGCGCCCCCGCCCCGTCAGCTGGTGATCGTCTTGCTGACCGACGCGGTCTTGCCGGCGCTGTCGGTCACCGTCAGCTTGACCGTGTAGCTGGCGGTGTTGCGGTAGGTGTGGGTCGGGCCGACGCCAGTGCCGCTGCTTCCGTCGCCGAAGCTCCAGCTGTAGCGGGTGATCGTCGCACCCGTGTCGCTCGAGCCCGACGCGCTGAAGCGCACCCGTCGTCCCGACGCCGAGTAGGTGAACGCGGCCACCGGAGCACCGCCTCCACCGCCGCCGCCGGAGCTGGAGCCCAGTCGCTGCACGCAGCCGGACGACGCATTGCTCCACTCCTGCTGGAGGTAGTAGTTGCCGCTCGAGATCTGCTCGTTGTACTCGGCGCCCGAGCTGCCGCCGAGCGGCGAGCCGAAGTTCCAGGCGCACTTGTCGCCGATCTCCTGCCCGCTCGAGTCATACCAGGCGGTGCCGAGCGGGTCGGTGATCGCCTCGATGTTCTCGTGGCTGGTCACGTTCAGCGTGGCATCGGCGGGGTCGCCATTTGGATGCTGGCCGCTGTCGCAGCCGGACACGCCGGCGTAGGGCATGACCGCGTACAGCGTCGTCCCGGAGCCGCTCCCGAGCGAGCTGTGGTAGGCGCAATAGTCGAAATGGGCGCCGCCGGAGGAGCAGTCCGTCCCGGTGCCGTCGAAACAGGTGGCGACGTTGGGGGGCGTGAAGATGTAGTAGATCGTCCCCGTCCCCTGGGGCAGTCCCTGGTGCGAGATCAGCGTGCTCAGCTCCGACTGCATCTGAGCGTCGGTGAGGCAAGGCTGGCCACCGGTCGATGTGCAGCCGCTCGCCGGATAGGGGGTGCTGTCGACGATCCGCTTGCCGAAGCTGGCCTGGTAGGCGATCGAGCCGCCGTTGTCGTAGTACTGGGTGGCGACCGAGTAGTCGTTGCTGGTCGCGCCGCTCGCCGCCCCGACGTTGGCGAAGTAGCCGTCGATCACGGTCTTGTACGAAGCGCTGGTGCTGTAGCCGCTGGGTTCCCAATACACGCTGTAGTTCGCATCGGAGTGCATCACGGGACCGCCGTGGTAGCTCAGGTTGTTCGCGCCCGCCGTCCGGCTGGACGCCGCGAACAACCGCAGCCGCAGGTTGTGCCCCGCGTTGTTGCCGGCGGTGATCACGCCGCGGAAGCGGGCCGGCCAATGAGCCGACTGTCCCTGCGCGGCTCCGACCAGCAGCAGGCCGAGCAGCGCCACCGACAGCACCGCCCCCGCCCCCCGCATGCGCCAGAGCAGTCGTGGTCTCCGTTTCAAAGCAAACCCCCTTGATCGTTCGGCACGGCGGGACCCAGGGCCCCGGACCCCCCACCATTATCGGCAGCAACCCCGGAACCTTTACTACTTTTCTTGCTTTCGTGTGTCTGCGGGCGCCGCGGGCCACGGCAGGAGCGCGGGCCACCCCGCACCGGAGACCTGCCCCGTGCCGGAGACCTACCCCTGCGCCTTGATCGCGCCGCTGCTGCGGGGCTCCCGCGCGGGGCGGGCCGGGAGCTTGATCGGCGTCGCGTGCAGCGCGCGCAGCCGGATCTCGCGCCAGGACATTCCTTCCTTGAGCAGCGCCGGCATGCCCATCAGCACCGCGGTCGAGACCTCCACCGCCTGCAGGACGAATCCGTAGGCCACGCTGGCGGGTACGCCAACGTGCCAGCCGGTGTGGAGCACGGCGACGCAGGCCGCCTGAAAGACGCCCAGGTTGGCGGGCGTCGCGGGCAGCACCGCGGTGATGTTGACCGCGAACAGGACGCCCGCCGCGGCGGCCATGCCCGCCTGGTGGTTGAGGCCGAGCGCGATCAGCAGCACGTAGCACGACAGCCACTGAAGCGCCCACGCCGCCAGCTGCGCGACGGCGGCGACCGCTCCGAGGCGAGGGCGGCGGAAGACGACCAGGCCCGCCCGCACCCGGGCCAATGCGGCGCGGAGCTGGGCGACCAGCGCGTATACGCGGGCGAACCGGGATGACGGACCGCCGTGGCGGAGCAACACCGGCGCCAGCAGCAGGATCGCCAGCAGTGTCACCGGGGCGATCGCCGCCACCAGCAGCGCGTCCTGGTGGCCGTTGAACAGATCGACCGACGAGAACATGACCGCGCCCAGGATCGCGAGCGCGAGCAGGTTCAGCAGCGTCTGCGAGACCAGCGTGCCCAGCACCACCGGGAGGTGCTCGCGCGGCCGGCCGGTTCGCCGCGCCACGACCAGCGCGCGCGAGGGCTCGCCGAGGCGGGCCGGGAGGCTCGAGGACATCAGCACGCCGATGAACGTCCCCTGCATCGCATCGGACAGTCGTACGCGAGCCCGCGGCAGCGCGGCTTTGAGGATCGCGTGCCAGGAGAAGGCGCGGAGGATCATCGCGCTGCACATGATCCCCAGCCCCAGCAGCACCAAGGCCGGGCTGGAGTTGATCAACGCGGCCGCGATGTGGCCGACTCCGACCTGCTTCAGCGCCAGCGCCGCGAGCAGCAGCCCGCCGAGCGAAACCGTCGCCAGCGCGGCTCGCCGGGCCAGCGTGGCCAGGGGGCCGCGTCGGGTAGTGAACTTGGGCTCGAGGCTGGGCAGGCGGCGGGCCCTGACGTGCGGCTTGAGGTCTGCCGCGCGGGCTCCGACCCGCACCGCCGCGGTGTTCAGCGCTCCCTGCGGGCGAGGGACCGCGACGGCGTCGTGGTAGGCATCCATCACGTGCCCGGCGACGCGTGGCCACGCGAACCGCTCCACGTCGCGCGCCGCCGCCAGCGCCATCTCGGCGCGGCGCTGGGGCTCGTCCCAGAGATCGCGCAGCGCCTCGGCGAGCGCCTGGGGGTCGCCCGGCGGCACCAGCAGTCCGTCGACGCCGTCGCGGACCACGTCGCGATAGCCGGCGATGTCGGAGGCCACCACGGGCGTCCCGGC
>JAFAZB010000233.1 GCA_019240015.1 Solirubrobacterales bacterium | reverse complement strand
AGGGCGGCTTCGCGTGGGCCGCATCCGGCGTCGCCTCGATGCTGTTCGCCGGCATCTCGCAGATGCTCGTGACGAAGGGCTCGGCGAAGCTGGTGATGGCATCCGGAATGACCGTGCTTGGCGCCGGGATTATCTGGACCGCCCAGGCACCGGTCCATGGGCATTACATGGGGGACCTGTTCGGACCGTTCCTGGTCGCCGTCGGGATGGGCACCGCCTTCACATTCATCCCGATCTCGATCGCGGCACTCGCTGGCATCCGGGAGGACGAGGCCGGGCTCGCATCCGGGCTGAACTACACATCCACGGAACTCGGAGGCGCGCTCGGGATCGCGATCGCCTCCAGCATCGCCGCCAGCCATTTCAACACGCTGGTTCACGGCGGCGACACGGTCCGCGCGGCTCTGACGGGCGGTTTTCACCTCGCCCTTTGGGTGTCCGCCGCGATCGCGCTGATCGGCATTCCCGTCACGTTCCTGCTGGTCCGCAAGGATGAGATGGCGGCGGCGGTCGCCGCGACCTCTATTGCCCTCGAGCCGCAGCTCGAGCCCGCGACCTGACGCGGGACAGGACCGACCGCGATCACAATCACTGAAGGAGTCAACAATGAGCTACACGATGGTCACCTACACAGTCAAGCCCGGACGTGAGGAGGAGAATGCGGAGCTTGTTCGCGCAGTCTTCGACGAACTTGCCCACGCCCGGCCAGCCGGATTCCGCTACGCCGTCTTCCAATTCCCGAACACGCGCGAGTTCGTCCACCTCTACACCGACGAAGGCAGCCCAACGGGCGTTCAAGCGCTGGCCTCCTTTCAAGCCTTCGTGGCCGAAGCGCCAGACCGCCGCGAGCAGCCGGCCACCGTCACCGCACCCGCGCTAATCGGCGACTACCGCACCTTCAACGCGCCGGACCGTCCTGCGGCCGTCGACGGCTCTGCACAGGATGTCGCGGACAGGCGGGACGACACCGCCCGTATCTAGCCACATCCGGGAAGCGAGCAGTGAAGCCGACAGCGGATCCTAAGCGGGCGCCGCCAGCCCGGACTGAGCCACCATCGATGAAAGCGATCGGTGCGCGGGGCCGGGGCCCGGCTCGGACCGCCCCTTGGTCAACGTTGCCGGCCGGCGACCCACGGGTGGACCGCGGTTGGAAGCCCAAGGTCGTCAGCGGTGCGCCGGAGTAGGCGGGTGAGCGTCTTGCGATCGCGCTCGCCCAGCCCGCCGGTGAGGGTGTGATCAAGCTCCGGAAGCAGCGCGTTGATATCGGCCACCATCCGTGCGCCTCGCGTGCTGGCTCGGATCTCGAACGCTCGCCGGTCGGTCTCGCCGCGGTACCGGCGGACCCATCCCGATGCCTCCATTTCGTCGATCAGCGCGACCATGTTGTTTCGGTGGATCCCGAGCAGGTCGGCCAGTTGCTGCTGAGTCTTGGCTTCGCTGGCCGCGACGTGGCTGAGGACCGCGAATTCGCGGGGAGTGATGCCCAGCGGCTCGAGGCGCTCGGTGAACAGCGCCGCAGACCGGGCGCCGATCTGGGACAGCAGAAACGCGAGCGAGCCGCCGTACGCGGTCGGATCATCGGTCGGCACGGGCGGGATTCTATGCTAGATTGGTGATTGTCACTAACAGTGACAATCATCATTCACGACAAACTTGGGGACACACCATGCGAATCGCCGTTCTGGGCGCGAACGGGCGCACAGGCAAATTGGTGGTCGAACAGGCACTCGCTCGCGGTGACGACGTGATTGCCCTCGCGCGGAACCCGGACAACATCGCCGTCGGCCACGACCACATCGCCATCCAGCGGGCCGACGTCCTTGACCCCGCAACGCTGACCACAGCGCTGGCTGGCGCCGATGCCGTGGTCTCGACGCTCGGAATCGGCAACTCGCGGAAGCCGACTGAGGTGTACTCGGCCGGTATCAAGAACGTTCTGGCAGCCATGGACGCCCTAGGGATCAGCAGGATCTCGGTCGTGTCGGGGTCGCCAGCCGGGCCAGCCGACGACCACCCAGCGTTTCAACGCCGCATCGCGATGCCGATCCTGTGGCGCTTCTTCGGCGCTAGCTACGCCGACATGCGCCGCATGGAGGACGTGCTCCGGCAATCCTCGGCGACGTGGGTCTCGCTGCGACCGCCTCGACTCCTTGAGAAGCGGCCGAAAGGCCACTACTTGCTCGGGGTCAAGCCGGATGAGATCGGGAGGTCGATCCGATACGGGGATTTGGCAACGGCGTTGCTCGACGTACTCGACAACGCGGCGGTGCACCAGAGTGCGCGCTACATCAGCAACTGACTTCAACGCGCGGCAGCGTCTTCCGGACAGTCCGTATGGTCGACCCGGTCGAGGCTGGTCGCCTCCGGGACACGCTTGCGGCGGCCCAGGTGGCCTGGTAGATCTGACGTCGTGAACGAGAAGATCAATCACGCTGCGAAGTTCGCATGCTCGAGAAGCCGTACGAGGCGGGCATCGTTGGTTTCGTCAACAACTACAAGCTCCAGGTTGTCAAGGTCAAGGGGTC
>JAFAZB010000510.1 GCA_019240015.1 Solirubrobacterales bacterium | reverse complement strand
CAGCCAGGGACATGCGGCACCCTGAGCGCTCGCCGCTGGCGAACGTCACCAACCGGCTGCGCACCGAGGCGACGGACCACCTCCTCGCCGCAGGCCGCGCCGTGGCGGCCCGGCGGTTCGTGGCGCAGAGCTTCGGGGCGTTTCGCTGGGACCGCGGTGGCGAGTCGGTGCTGACTGAGGCCGATCCGATCGATCCCAACCCGCCCGGGGCGATGCGGCCGGCGTTGGCGGGGATCCTGCATGTGGAGCGGGCAGTGCCGGCGATCGACTGGGGCGAGGGCCTCGTGTTGCGTTACGGCGGTTTCTACGGTCCGGGGACCGCGATCAGTCTGGCTCCGGATGCGCCGATGGCGGCGCCGATCCGTAAGCGCCTGTTCCCGATCATCGGCGACGGTGGTGGCATCTGGTCGCACGTCCAGATCGAGGACGCCGCCAACGCGACCGCGATCGCCATCGAGCGCGGTGACCCGGGGATCTACAACATTGCCGATGACGAGCCCGCGGCGGTGCGGGAGTGGCTGCCCGTGCTCGCGAGCGCGCTGGGGGCCAAGCCGCCGAGGCATATCCCACGCTGGTTGGGGCGGTTGGCTGCCGGGGAGATGGCGACGCTGATGATGACCGAGGCGCGAGGAGCCTCGAACGCGAAAGCGAAGCGCGAGCTCGGCTGGCAGCTCCGGTATCCGAGCTGGCGGCAGGGCTTCGCGCACGGACTCGCATAAGCGAGGGCCGGGACCTGATGGGACGTTCGACTAGGGGCGGTTGGGTATGAGTTGCAGGGGTGAGACCCCCGTCGATGCTCGTCACCGTCCGGACCTCCAGTGGCGGACCGAGCTGCACGGAGTCGACCCAACCGCCGACTGCGGGTCGGTGACGCGGCTTTGCCATCGGCTGCGGCCGGACGCGAGCGTCGAACAGCTTGAGCCACCTGGGACCCGCGGAGCGCTGACGTTTACGCGATCCTGGCGATTGGCGCGGGCTCGCTTGTCGGGCGATCGGGCGGCACGCACACCATGCCTTCTGAGAAGCCGGCCGAGCCGATTCCGAACGCGGCGTTGAAGCGGTCCAGGTTGACGACGGTCAGCAGGGCGGTGATCTCCACGAGCTGCTGCTTGGTGAACTGCTCCTTCATCCGTGCGAACAACTCATCGGTCACTTCCACGGGCGTGCGCATCACCGCGACCGTGTAATCGAGCGCCAGCTTCTCGCGGTCGGAGAACAACGAGCTCTGGGCGTAGCGCGGCAGCTCCAGCAGCTCCTCGTCGGAAAAGCCCGAGTTCCGGCAGATCTGCGATCCGAGGTCCAGGCACCACTCGCAGCCGATCATCTGCGAGCCCTTGAGCTCGATCAGCTGTTTGAGCCGCTCGTCGACGGTGTTTCCCTTGCGAACGGCGCCCTGGAACTTTCCCATCGCACTCATCATCTTCGGCTGGTGGGCCCAGATCTCGACCGGCTCGATCCCGCTACCGTAAGCAGGCTGGCGTCCGGTTAGTTTCTTCATGCCCCTGCGCATGAACCGGTAGACGAGTCTCACGATCGGACCGGCTTGATCCTGCGGTACTCCTTCAATTCGTGCCATCGGGCGCCCTCCTGTCACATCGAGCGGCTGGTTGGGGTCTACTAGGTATGACCCGAAACCGGGCCGTGATGTGACATGGATGAGCTGAAGTTGGCGGATAGCTTCGATCGCGAGCGGAGCCGCTTGCGTTCGGTCGCCTACCGGATCGTGGGATCGCTCAGCGACGCCGACGACGCCGTACAGGAGGCGTGGATACGCCTCCAGCGCGCCGATGCGAAGGAGATCGACAATCTCGCCAACTGGCTGACGACAGTGGTCGCGCGGATCTGCCTGAACATCCTGCGGGACCGGCCCTCGCATGAGCACGAGCCGCTCGGGGCTTTGACGCCCGAGCCGATCGTCTCCTCGGAGGCGGGGAGCAACCCCGAGCATGAGGCCCTGCTCGCCGACGCTGTCGGGATCGCGCTGCAGGTGGTGCTCGGTGCCCTGAGCCCGGCGGAGCGCCTCGCGTTCGTGCTCCACGACATGTTCGACGTGCAATTCGACCAGATCGCCGCGCTGATCGATCGCTCGCCCGAGGCCGCCCGCCAACTCGCCAGCCGCGCCCGACGCCGCGTCCGCGGCGCCGCGCCGCCACCGGACCCGGATCTGGCTCGCCAGCGAGCGGTCGTCGACGCCTACTTCGCCGCCGCCCGGAACGGCGACCTCGAGGCCCTAGTCGCGGTGCTCGACCCCGATATCGTCGTGCGCTCGCACGGGCGCACCGGGATATTTGAGCTGCGCGGCGCCCAGAAGGTCGCGCGCGCAGCGATGAGCGCACGCAAGTTCGCCCCCTTCGTCCGCCCGGCGCTGATCAACGGCACAGCCGGCGTGGTGGCATTCGACGGCGACACTCCGTTCGCGATCCTCGCGTTCACAGTCGTGAACGACCGAGCCGTGACCATCGACGTCTTCAACGACCGCGAACTGGTACCGCAACTACTCCGATCGCCCGCAAGTTGACCAATGGGCCAGTGCATTCCGGGCGCTACTACGCAGCTCTCCGGCCGATTGTCGTCCCGTCACCGGCATACCTCACCGAACCAGGCTTACGGCACACCCCTCATCCACTGGGCGCCGAGGTCGCTGCTCAGCGGCGTTGGGTGCGCCGCTGGGGTTCCCTTCCGTACGTAGCATCCGCGTGGCGCGGAGGTCAACCGGCCGTCGGTGTGGTCTGACCGATGAATTTCCGTGCCGTGTTGGTCTGTACGCCGAATACCGACTCACGGGAGGCTGACGGCATGCGGAAACTGACCTTTGCATGAACGTGAGCCTGGACGACTACATCTCCGCGCCCGGCGACGACCTCGGCTGGAGCGTGCCGAGCGACGAGCGGTTCCAGTGGTGGTCTGACCGGGTGGTGACGACGGGCCTGGCGCTGTACGGGCGCAAACTGTGGGAGACGATGAGCTCCCACTGGCCGACCGCCGACCAGCAGCCTGGCGCCGCACCGGCGCAGATCGAGTTCGCCCGCCGCTGGCGGGACATGCCGAAGGTGCTGTTCTCCTGACAACTGGGTGAACCTGAACCTGGTGGAGACCCGGACGTTTCCTGACGGCGTGCTCCTGACCAGGTACGAGACCAGGCGCTGAATACCCGAGCTCGGATCCGCGCGGGCTCGGGCCACCCAAGGATCTCGTGGCGCTGTGTTCCGAGGCGATCGTGACTTCCCTGCCGGATCCTGTCCTTCACCGCAGACGACCCGTCCGGATCGGGACACGCCTACGGCATTCCGCGCCCCGCTCTCTGATGAAGCGGGCGTCCTAACACGGATCGTGCACGAGCCGACGTGATGTGGTCAGGTGCGGCTGTGTGTGGTCGGCGGTCTTGGTGCCGGTCCGGCGAGCGGCTGGGCTGGCGCTCGGAACCACGCGGTGATTGAATTCGGCAAGGTGACCGGAAGGAGAGGACATGCTCGCTCGAGTGGCGCGCTTTGAGGGCTCGGATCCAGACCGGGTTAGGCAGGGCATCGAGGAGATCAAGCGGCGGGCGGCAAGTGGTCCACCGGAGGGGGTGCCGGCGGTTGGCGGTCTTGTCCTTCACCAGGCCGAGGAGGGAAGGGTTCTCGCGATCACGTTGTTCGTGACCGAGG
>JAFAZB010000507.1 GCA_019240015.1 Solirubrobacterales bacterium | reverse complement strand
TGCGACCACCGCATGTACGCCCAAAAGCACGGCGGTCGGCCCACCGCCGCCACCCAGAGCCGTGACGTCCTGTTGGCCGCGCTCGCGGCCCGGCGCTCCGAGCTCGAGGACCACGTCAACAGCGTCGCGGTCGTCGCCAGGCGGGTCGGCGTCGAGTTGGGGCTGTCCGCCGTCGAGCTCCAGGAGCTCGTCTACGCCGCCGAGCTGCACGACATCGGCAAGGTGGCGATTCCCGACTCGATCCTCTCCAAGCCCGAGCCGCTCGACGAGGAGGAGTGGGCGTTCATGCGTCGGCATACGGTGATCGGCGAGCACATCCTGGCGGTGGCACCCTCCCTGTCCGGCGCCGCCATGGTGGTGCGCAGCACTCACGAGCGGTTCGATGGCACCGGCTATCCCGATCGTCTCCGCGGCGAGCAGATTCCGCTCGCGGCGCGCATCATCGCAGTCTGCGACGCCTACGACGCGATGACCTCGCAGCGGCCGTACCGCGCGCGCGTCAGCCCCGACGCCGCGCTGGAGGAGCTTCGCCGCTGCGCCGGAACCCAGTTCGACCCGGCCGTGGTCCAGGGTTTCATCGCGGTTGGGGTCCCGGTGCCGGAGACGGCGGAGCCCGTCGCGGCGGCGGTGTGAGCCCCGGGCCGCGCGGGCGTCCGGGCGGGGGGGCGGCGGGAGACGGCGACGCTCCGGGCGGCGGCGGGAGACGGCGACGCTCCGGGCCGCCGATCGACACAAATCGCACACTGGTGCTCCCGCTCAGAGGGGTAGGCGCACCCTGATGCGACGACGCGATGGCTAGCGGAACCACCCTTGAAAACGGTCGGGGGTGTGTGCGATCTGGTGCGATCCGGGTCGGTCGCGCCCCGCTCGGGCGAGCCGCCTAGGCGGGCTCGGGGCTGACCGCCGCCTGCGGCGGCGCGCTGTCGCGGCGCAGCGCGAGCGCGAATGCCAACAGCGCCCCGATCGCCTGGATCACCAGCACCACGGCCGCGAATCCGGCGGGCTTCCGGGAGGCCTGAAGGAGCAGCACCGGCTCTGCCGCCGCCACCACCCCGACCACGATCAGGAACCAGGTGCGCTTGAGCGCGAGCATGTACTGGATCGCCAGATAGGTTGCGGCGAGCACCGTGAACGCCGCCCCCAGCGGCAGCAGCGACGCGGCCGCCGAGGTGCGCTTTGACCCGAACGCGAGCCGCAGCAGGGGGGTGGCGCCGAACGCGAAGATCAGCAGCACCGGCACGGCGCAAACCACGATGATCGCCAGCGCGCGCGCCAGCACGGGGCGCGTGTCCTGGCCGGCGGCGCGCCGTCGAGAGACCTCCGGCACCAGGTAGAAGCCGGCGCCGATCGCCACCCAGATCACCACTTTGGCCGCGACCGCGGTGGCCCCATAGGAGCTCGCGACGTTGGTTGAGAAGCGGTGCTTGGCCGCGATGATGTCGATGTTCTGGAGCACCGCGATCACGATCAGGCCCGCGATCGGAGCCCAGGCGCGCTTGACGTGGGTCCACAACTCGATCGTGGCCGCCGACGGCGTCCCTGCGGCGTCTTGCGCGGGCGCCGCGCTCGCCCGCGCCGTTTCGCTGGCCGCCACGTACCGTCGCAGCTGCACCGCGCAGTAGACGCCCATCGCGATGAACGAGAGCGGGGTTCCCAGGTAAGCGCCGGTGACCCCGAGGCCAACGGCGGCCAGCGCCGCGCCGAGCACCAGCCGGGTCGCCTGCTCGCCGATCAGACTGAGCCCGACGCTCTTGTAGTCACCGATCCCCTGCAGGGCCCCGCGCAGGATCGAGAGCTCCAGCCACAGGCACCCCGCGGGGAGGCCGATCGCCGCCGCCCATTGATCCTTCTTGACCCCGACCGCCTGCGCGATCGGGTCGCGCAGCAAGATCGAGATCACGGTCAGGGCGGCCGTGAAGATCACCATCGTCCGCGTCCACCGCTTGAGCGTCGCCACCAGCCCGGCGCCGACGCCGAGGTGACCGAGCACCCCCTCCCGGGCGGTGGCCACCTGCAGCGCCTGACCCGCCACCGAGAGGATCAGGAAGTAGCTCACCAGTGCCGCCAGCGCGCCGTAGTCGGACAGCAGACGCGCGAATACGAACGTCGAGCAGAATGCCAGCACGTTGTTGGCGATCATCGCCACGGCGAGGCCGCCGGCTTTGGCCGTCTCGGAGGTGCGCAGCATCGCGAGCGAGGTCGGCAGCTCACTGCGGGTACGGCGCACCCGCTGGCTCACCGCGTTGAGGCGACCCGGGGCGTTGAGGCGACCCGGAGCCTTGTCGGGCGCGCGCGGGGTCATGACCGACCTGACGGTAGCGAAACGCGTTTACAGTGTCGTTCGTGCAGGGCCGCTATCAGTCCAGTAGCGCTGCGCAGACCGAGAAGCTCGGCGGGGAGCTCGCGGAGAGGCTAGCGCCCGGAGATGTCGTGCTGATAGAAGGCGAGCTGGGCGCGGGCAAGACGACGTTCGTCCGCGGCGCCTGCCGCGCGCTTGGGGTCGCGGGAGCGATCACCAGCCCCACGTTCACGATCGGCAATCGCTACCGCGCGCCGGTCGCGGTCTCCCACCTGGACCTGTTTCGGGTCGCGGGGCTCGCCGCCGAGGAACCGGACTTGCTCGCCGACTATCTCGGCTCGGACACGATTGCGTTCGTGGAGTGGCCCAAGGCAGAGCGGGAGACGATCGCGGCCTTCGCCCGGGTCGCGGCGCTGGTGCGGATCGAGCACCGCGGCGGCGACGAGCGGCTGGTGGAGATCGCTTGAGGGTCCTCGCGCTCGACACGGCCACCCGGGCGAGCACCGTGGCACTGTGGGACTCGACCGGCGAGCTGGGCATCCTGGAGGCGCGCGACGACCCTCCGCCGGGCGCGCGACCCAACCACACCACGAGGCTGCTGGCACTGGTCGCCGAGCTGCTCGAGCGTGGGCACGCGGGCTGGGAGCGGATCGAGCGGATCGCGGTGGGGGTCGGCCCTGGGACGTTCACGGGCCTGCGGATCGGGATTGCCACGGCGCGGGCCCTGGCCCGGGCCCGCTCGATCCCGCTGGTGGGAGTCTCCACACTCGAGTCGCTGGCCCTCGGCGCCACCGGGATCGCCGAGGACCGCGTGATCCTGACCGTGCTCGACGCTCGCCGCGGTGAAGCGTTCGCGGCGGCCTGGCGGCCGTCCGCGACGGACGCTTCACGCCCCGCGCCGCTGCTCGCCCCCCAGGCGATCTCGCCACCGGCGCTGGCATCCGCCACGGCCGAGCTCGCCCCCGCTTCGGTGGCGGTGGGAGAGGGGGCGTTAGAATTTCGTCAGGTTCTCGAGCGCTCCGGGATCTGGGTTCCGGACGAGCGCTCGGGAGCTCACCCGGTCAGTGCCAGGCACCATTGCCGGCTCGCAAGCCTCCTCTCCGCGAGCGATCCTGACCAGATTCGGCCCGACTACCTACGCCTGCCCGACGCGGAGATCGCGCTCAGAGCGCAGGCACCGGACGACGCAAGCAATGACCACTGAGCCCTTCGTGATTCGCCCGCTCGGCTACTCGGATCTCCCCCGAGTGATGGCGGTCGAGCGTCGCGCGTTTCCCACCCCCTGGTCGCTGGCGATGTTCGTGCTCGAGCTGTCCAAGCCGTCGGGCGTGTGCCTGGCGGCACTCGCGGAGCAGCGGCTGGCCGGATATCTGATCTGCGCCCGCTACGACCGGGTGTGGCATCTGATGAACGTGGCCGTGGATCCCGCGCTGCGCCGACGGGGGATCGCGAGCGGATTGCTTGACGCGATGCTGGAGCGCGCCGGACCGGAGCAGTCCTACACGCTCGAGGTGCGGACTTCCAACGCGCCCGCGATCGCGCTCTACGAGCGCTTCGGGTTCCGCTCCGCCGGCACCAGGCCCCGCTACTACCGGGATACCGGCGAGGACGCGATGATCATGTGGCGCACGGCCCAGGCCCCCTCCGCCTCCGGCGCTCCAGGGTGATTCTTGCGCTCGAGACGAGCTGCGACGACACCTGCGCAGCGGTGCTCTCCGCCGAGGGCGAGATCCTCGCCAACGTGGTCTCCTCGCAGGGGATCCACGACCGCTACGGCGGGGTGGTGCCGGAGATCGCCTCGCGCCACCATCTCGAGCTGATCGGAGAAGCGGTCGACGATGCGCTCGCCCGCTCCGGCCTCACACTGAGCGAGACCGAGCTGATCGCGGTCACCCGCGGCCCGGGTCTGGTCGCGGCGCTGCTGGTTGGAATGGCCACGGCCAAGGCGCTCGCCGCTGCCTACGAGCTGCCGCTCGCCCCCGTCGACCATCTCCACGGCCACGTCGCGGCGAGCTTC
>JAFAZB010000495.1 GCA_019240015.1 Solirubrobacterales bacterium | reverse complement strand
GCTCGTCACGATCTCACAGCTGCTCGCAGACGACCCGCCGCCCGCAAACCAGCCGCCGCCTCGCCCCCTGGCGGGGGTTGGGTGAGGTGGCAAGGTCCCCTGGCGGGGGTTGGGTGAGGTGGCAAGGTCCCCTGGCGGGGGTTGGGTGACCCTCGGCTCCCCCTGAGGTGACCCCGGGTCTCTCCCCTGAGGTGACCCTCGGCTCCCCCTGAGGTGATCCCCCCGCTGGCTCCCCGCAGCACAACCCCGCGCCCGCCGGCTCCCCGCGGCACAACCTCGACCCCCCGCCAACCTGTCAGAGTAATTTCAAGCTTGTCGCCTAAGGTGATCAGCGTCACCGACAGGGCGGAGTGGTCATGAAGTTCCTGCGTACAGCCCCAACCCATCGTTTGCTGGCGGTCATCGGCGGCCTGATTGCGGCGATCGCGGCCGGGACCGCGATTGCGGTGGCGGCCGCGGGGCCGGGCCCCGTGCCGCCTCCGAGCACGCTGCCGGACGCCCTCCACACCGCGCTGGCGGCGCCGGCCGTGAATGGGATCACGGCGCGGATCAGCTTCACCAATCACCTGATCGACGCGAGCGCGATCCAGGGCGCGGATCCGCTGCTTCAGGGCGCCAGTGGACGCCTGTGGCTGTCGGCCGACCACCGGCTCAGGCTCGAGCTCCAGTCCGACAACGGCGACGCCCAGGTAGTGGTCAACAAGGGCTCGTTCTGGGTCTCCGATCCCGCCTCGCACACCGTCTATGAAGGGACCTTGCCGGCCGACACGGCCAGCTCGGGCTCGCAGGACACCGGCAAGCAGGACACGATCCCCACCGTCGCCCAGCTCCAGTCGAAGCTCAACCAGCTGATGGCGCACGTCGACCTCTCCGGCGCGATCCCCGGCGACGTCGGCGGTCAGGCGGCCTATTCGGTCCGCGTCTCGCCGAAGCACGATGGCGGGCTGCTGGGCGCCGCCCAGCTCGCCTGGGACGCGGCTCGCGGAGTACCGCTCGACATCGCGGTCTACGCGCGCAACGACAGCTCTCCGGTGCTGGAGCTGAAGGTCAGCCAGATCTCCTACGGCCCGGTACGGAGCTCCGTGTTCAATGTCTCACCGCCGGCCGCCGCGAACGTGGTGAAGGTCAACCCGCCGGCGAGCAACGCGGCGGCCGACAAAGCCGGGGCCGCGCGGAAGGGCAAGCGCAAGCACGCCGAGGTCACCGGCGTGGCCGCGGTCGCCAGCCGGCTCCCGTTCACGCTGGCCGCTCCCGACTCGCTGGTCGGGCTGCCGCGCCAGTCGGTGATGCTGCTCGATTGGTCTGGCAAGCCGGCCGCGCTCGTCACCTACGGTCAGCACCTCGGGGGCATCGCGGTGATCGAGCAGACCGCCCAGCCGACGGGCAGCGCCAGCCAGAGCCAGGCTCAGAGCCAGGGCGGTGATCGCAACGGACTCAACCTGCCCACCGTCTCGATCAACAACATCACCGGCCAGGAGCTCGACACCGCGCTCGGAACGATGGTCCGCTTCACCCGCTCCGGGGTCACCTACACGGTCCTCGGCTCGGTGCCGCCGGTCGCGGCGGTGGACGCCGCTCGAGGTCTATGACGGCTGGCCCCGTCGGATCAGCGGCGGGTGATACCGAGGACCCCCCCGTAGCGGTCCGCGGGTTGAGCAAGCACTACGGAGCGATCAAGGCGGTCGATGACGTCGAGCTGACCGTCAACACGGGAGACGTCTACGGCTACCTGGGCCCGAACGGGGCGGGCAAGACGACCTCGCTACGGATGATGCTGGGGCTGATCCGCCCGACCACCGGCAGCGTGAGGCTGTTCGGCCGCGACCCGATGCAGAGCGTCCACGCGCTGCAGGGCGTCGCCGGGTTCGTCGAAGCGCCGACCTTCTATCCCTACCTGAGCGGACGGCGCAACCTCGAGCTGCTGGCGGCGTTCGACGGAGATGGAGCCGCCGGGCGGATCGAGCGGGCGCTCGACACGGTGGAGCTCTCAGAACGCGCCGGTGACCGCGTCGGCGGGTACTCGCACGGGATGCGTCAGCGGCTGGGGATCGCGGCCGCGCTGCTGCGCGACCCCAAGCTGCTGCTGCTCGATGAGCCGGCCACCGGCCTTGACCCCGGCGGCATGCGGGACATGCGGGTGCTGATCCGGCGTCTCGCCGACGAGGGGATCACGGTGCTGCTCTCCAGTCACATGCTGGCCGAGGTGGAAGAGGTCTGCAACCGGGTCGCGATCGTGCGCTCCGGGAAGATCGTCTACGAGGGCGCGATCGCCGAGCTCAAGCGCGACGCGGGCACCACCTACCGGCTCGAGACGACCGACGATCAGCGCGCGCTGGCGGTCTGCCACGCGCAGGCCGGGATCTCCGACGTGCGCACCGAGCGCGACCGGATCCACTTCACCGGCGATCAGCAAGCGGTCGCCGAGCTCTCCCAGGCGCTGATCGAGGCGGGCGCCCTGATCCGCGCGCTGACCCCGCAGACCGTCACCCTGGAGGACCTGTTCTTCTCGTTCACCGAGGGCGACGGGCGGCAACAGGCCGCGCACGAGCCAGACGAATCGACGCGGCCGGCGGTGGAGTCCGCCCGCTGATGCCCGGGATCGCGACCGTGTACCGCTGGGAGCTCGCCAAGCTCCGCTACCAGAAGCGCACCTACCTCGGCCTCGGCGCGGCGATGATCGTGCCGATCCTGTTCGTGGTCGCGGTGCACTTCCGCCACGACCGGCGCGGCGGGGACTTCGCGTTCTCGTCCTACCTGACGCGCAGCGGGCTGGCGGTGCCGCTCGTGATCCTGCTGTTCGGAGCGGTGTGGATGTTTCCGTTGATCACGGCGCTGGTGGCCGGCGACATCATCGCCTCCGAGGACCACAACGGGACGCTGAAGACGATCCTCACCCGCTCGCTGGATCGGGGCCAGGTGTTCGCGGGCAAGACGCTGGCGGCGGCCACCTACGCGGTCGTCGCGATCCTCCTCAACGGAACCGTGGCGGTGATCGCCGGCAGCATCCAATCGGGGTTCAACTCGCTCCAGAGCCTGTCCGGGACGATCGTCTCAGCCCCGAAGGCGCTGGAGCTCGTGTACGTCAGCCTGCTGGTCTACCTGATCCCGATCGCCGCGATCGTGTGCATCGGCCTGCTGCTCTCGGCGGTCACACGCAACAGCGCGGCGGCCGTCGTGGGGACGCTGATGGTCTCGCTGCTGATCCAGCTGCTCGGGATCCTGCCGGGGCTCGGTGGACTCCAGCCATACCTGCTGAGCACCCAGTTCAACGCCTGGCAGGGACTGCTGCGAACGCCGATCGATTGGGCCCCGATCGTCCGCGCGGCCTGGGTCTGCGCGCTCTACGGGGTGCCCGCGCTCGGCGCCGCGTTCCTGGTCTTCCTGCGGCGTGACGTGGCCGGTGGATGAGCCGGCGCTCCGCGACCGCGTCCTCGTAGTCGACGACGATCCGCCGCTGCGGCGGATGCTCGAGCGCACGCTCGCGGCGGAGGGGTTCGAGGTCACCGGGGCCTCCGACGGGCCGGCGGCGCTGGTCGCGGCCGAGCGCTCGGCGCCCGATCTGATCGTGCTCGACGTCTCGCTGCCGGCGCTCGACGGGCTGGCCGTCTGCAAGCGGCTGCGCGCGAAGGGGCTACAGACGCCGATCCTGATGCTGACCGCGCGCGACGCGGTCACCGATCGCGTGGCCGGACTCGAGGCCGGCGCCGACGACTACCTGATCAAGCCGTTCGCGGTCCAGGAGCTGATCGCCCGTCTGCGCGCGCTGCGCCGGCGCGCGGACCCGGCGGAGCTGCTCTCCTACGCGGACCTGGTGCTCGACGTGCGGGCGCGGAAGGCGACGCGGGGTGGGCACGCGGTCGAGTTGACCGGCCGAGAGACGGCGCTGCTCGAGCTGCTGCTGCGCGAGTCGGGACGAACCGTCACTCGCGAGCACGCGCTCGAGCGGATCTGGGAGGGGGCCGCCGAGGCAAACGTGGTCGACCGCTACGTGACCCGCCTGCGGCGCAAGCTGGGACCGCCGCCGCTGATCCGGACGCGGCGGGGGTCGGGGTTCGTGCTGCGCGCCTAGATGGTTGATTCCAAATTGTTCGATCCGGATGCGTCCGGGATAACTTCGCGGATGCGCCCCGGCTGCTCGGCTCGCGTAGCGCTGCTACGCGTCGCCTCCCATCCGCGGCGCCCCGCTCGTCCCCCGAACGCCCCGATCCCAACCAATTTGGAATCAATCATCTAGAGCTGGTGCCCCCGCGATCGGACCTAGCGCGAGCCGTATCCGAGCAGCGCATGCACCTCCTCCTCGGGCACCGGGCCGCTGAACAGGAAGCCCTGGGCGCCGTCGCAGCCCAGCTCCCGCAGCTGCGCGAGCTGCAGGTCGGTCTCCACTCCCTCGGCGACGACGCTCAGCCCGAGCGCGTGGCCGAGCTCCACCACCGCGCCGAGCACCGCCGCCGCCTCCGGCTCACTGCCCAGCGCGCCGACGAAGCTCCGGTCGAGCTTGAGCGTGTCGACCGGGAGCTGGCGCAGCCTCGCCAGCGAGGAATAGCCGGTGCCGAAGTCGTCGATCGCCAGCGACACGCCGATCGTCTTCAGCGCGCCCAGCATCCGCCCGGCGAGCTCCGGGTCGTGCTGGACCGTGCTCTCGGTGATCTCGAGGCACAGCACGCCGGGGTCGGCGCCGCTGGCGCGGATCGTGCTCGCCAGCCGCGAGGCGAGGCCGGCGTCCTCGAGCTGGCGCCGGGAGAGGTTGACCGAGATCGTCATCCCGGGCCGGGACTGGCGCCAGCGGGCCACGTCGCTCAGCGCCTGCTCGAGCACATACTCGCCGATCGCCACGATCATCCCCGTCTCCTCGGCGATCTCGATGAACTCGCCGGGTGCGATCAGGCCCCGCTGCGGGTGCTGCCAGCGCAGCAACGCCTCGAACCCGACCAGCCCGGTCTCGCCGTTCAGCGACACCCGCGGCTGGTAGTGGACCCGCAGCTCGGAGCGCTCGAGCGCGTGGCGCAGCGCGCCCTCCAGCTCGAGCCGCTCCATCGCCCGCCGCCGGGAAGCCTCGTCGTAGAGCTCGAACCGCGCCCGTCCGAGCTCCTTGGCCCGGTACATCGCGGCGTCGGCGTCGCGGATCACGCTGTCGGGCAGCACCGAGGGCTCGCTGACCAGCGCGATCCCGATGCTGACCGTGACCTCGACTTCGCGTTCATTGAGCGTGATCGGCCTGCGCACCGTCTGGCCGATCCGCTCCGCAATCAGCACCGCCTCGCGCTCGCCGGCGAGCTCCTCGAACAGGAACGTGAACTCGTCGCCGCCGAACCGCGCCACGGTGTCCATCGGTCGCAGCATCTCCTTGAGCCGATCCGCGAGCACGATCAACAGACGGTCGCCGGCGGCGTGCCCGAGCGAGTCGTTGACCTGCTTGAAGTTGTCCACGTCGAGGAACAGCACCGCGACCGCGGCCTCGGTGCGCCGCGCGCGATCGAGCGCCACCCCGAGGCGATCGAGGAACAGGGCACGATTTGGCAGCCCGGTCAGCGGATCGTGCAGCGCGCGATGGGCCAGCTCGCCCTCGGAGCGCTTGCGCTCGATCGCGAAGCTGACCGCCCGGCGCAGCGCCCCCGGGCCGAGCTCCGAGCGGAGCAGGTAATCCTGAGCGCCGGCGCTGATCGCGCGCAGCCCCTCCTCCTGGGTCGGGTCGTCGGACAGCACCACGATCGGGACGTCCGGCGCGGCGACGCGAACGTGCTCGAGCGGCTCGAGCTCCAGACCCCAGAGGCCGAGCAGCACGCAGCTGGCGCCATGGTCGAGCAGCTCTTGCGAGGCGTCGTCGAGGTGCTCGGCGTGAACCAGCACCAGCCCCTCACGCCAGGCGGCGCGAAGCAGCTCGCCGATCAGCATCGCCGCACGAGCGTCTCGCTCAACGAGCAGCACTCGGACTGGCGGGATCGTCCCGCTCTGCTCCTGCACCACCTGCCAAAAACCTCCGTGTCTAATTGAACGCCTGCCCGCGAGCGATCGCCCGCCTTCGTGATGAAAACATAACTATGAGACCGCCTCAAAAGCTTCGCGCAAACTGGTCGCACCTAGCGATCCTTCAGACGCTGCGGGCGCGGCTGGCGCTCGCGGCGGCGGGGTCGATCCTGGCTGCGGTTGCCCTGTTCGGCGTCGTGACCGTGGTGCTCGTCAACCACGAGCTCCGCAGCTCGCTCGACACGGCGTTGCGTCAGCGCGCCCAAGATGTGGCGCAGCTGGCGGTCTCTGCGCCGGCGGTGCTGACCTTCCCCGGGGCGATGGAGAGCCCCGGCTCGGGACGCCAGCTCGTGGTCGAGGTGCTCGATGCCCGGGGCCGGCTGCTGGCCAGCTCGGCGAGCCTCGGTGCGCGGCTGCTGCCCCAGGACCGTGTGGTCCTGGCTGCGCGGGTCGCCGGCCGCACCGGCTTTGAGGACATCGAGCTGGGCGGCAGTCGTTGGCGGATGCTGGCGGCGCCGATCGCGCAGGCGGGCGGTCCGGCGGCCGGCGGCGCGGTGCTGGTCGCTTCCGACACCACCGACATCGCGAATACGATCGGTGACCTCGGCGTCGCGGTCGCGGTCAGCGGCGCCGTGGTCGTCCTGCTCGCGGCGCTCGCCGCCGCCGGCCTGACGCGACGCGGCTTGCGCCCGCTGCGGCGGCTGGCGGGCGCGGCCGGCGAGATCGAGCGGACCGCCGATCCGGCGCGGCGGCTGCCGGAGCCGGGTGCCCGCGACGAGATCGGGCAGCTGACCGGGGTGCTGAACCGGATGCTGGAATCGCTCGCGCAGTCGCGAGCGAGCGAGCGCCGGTTTCTCGCCGACGCCTCGCACGAGCTGCGTACGCCGGTCACCGCGCTGCTGGGCAACGTCGAGTACGTCTCCAAGCACGGCGCCGACCCCGAGCTGCTCGAGGAGCTTCGCGGCGACGCGGTCAGGCTGGCGCGGCTGGTCGATGACCTGCTGGTGCTGGAGCGTGCCGCCGCCGGCGCCGGCGAGCGGGAGCTGGTCGCGCTCGACGAGCTGGCCCGCGAGGTGGCGGCCGGCTACGACCGGGTGACGGCTGGCGCGCTGGCGCCGGCGGCGGTGCTCGCCGAGCCCGGCGCGATCCGCCGGGCGCTCGTCAACCTGATCGAGAATGGGCTGGTCCACGGCCCCGAGGCCGGGGAGGTGACGGTCACCGTGCAATCCGTGCAAGGGCGGGCGCTGCTCACGATCAGCGACCAGGGCCCGGGCCCGGATCCTGCGCTCCGCGAGCGGGTGTTCGAGCGGTTCTGGCGCGGGGCCGGCGCCACGCGCCGACCGGGATCCGGGCTGGGCCTGGCGATCGTGGCGGCGATCGCGGAGCGCCACGGGGGCGCGGTGGCGATCGACGGATCGGCGTTTACGGTCGAGCTGCCACTGGCTCCGGCGAGCAGTCGATCGGGGGCGGTGAGCGTCGAGTGAACCTCTTCCTAGCCGAATTCTCATCCTGCTCTTAGCGAAAGCTGATCGACTGTGGGCATCTTCAAAGCACCATGAGCACCGAACGTCCGGCCCACCTCGAGCGCCAGCGATCGCTCGCGCAGCGACAGCGAGACGCCGCGTTGAGCCGCATCGGCCGCGTCCGGCGATGGACGATCGTGGCGGCGGCTGCACTCACGGCGGGATTCGCCGCGCTGGTCTCCGCGCTCACCCCGGGGCGCTCGCTTGGCGCCAGCGCCCGCGCGCCCCAGAGCAGCCCGCCGCCGGTTGCCTCCACCGGTGCGAGCCAGCGGATGCCCCCGCCCGCCAGTCCCGCCCAGCTCGGCCTCCAAGGCCCCAGCCAGCCACCCTCCGCCGCGCCGCCCGCGTCCTCCGATCAGGGGAGCTCGGGCGACGCACCCCAGAGCAGCCCACAGCCGGCCGCCCCGCCCGCTCCCGCCAGCCCCGCGCCATCCAGCGGCGCTGTCTCCGGGGGCTCCTGAGCTCGACCCTCCCGCCGGGCCGGAAGCCTCGAGATGAGCGGTACTGACTCAACGGTCCAGCGCGCCGGCGTCGGCAGCGTCCAGTTTCCGGCGTTCGGGACGACGGCGGTCGTGTCCGTCGCGCAGCCCGCGATGCTGGGCGCCGCGCGAGCCGTGGTGCAGGAGCTCGTGGATCAGTTCGACCAGGCCTGCTCCCGCTTCCGGAAGGACTCCGAGCTCTCGGCGCTGAACCGCTCGCGGGGTTCGGTGTGCCCCGCAGGCCCGTTACTGCTCGACGCGCTGGGGGCCGCGCTGCGAGCGGCCCAGCTGACCGACGGCGACGTCGATCCGACGGTCGGACAGGCGCTGATCGCGCTCGGATATGACCGCGACTTCGAAGCCTTGCCCGAGCGCGTGGCGCCCGCCCCGGTGGCGTTCGCGGCGGTTCCCGGCTGGCGCGCGGTGGAGCTCGATCGGGGCGCCGGCACGATCCGCCTGAAGCCGGGCGTGACCCTCGACCTCGGCGCCACCGCCAAGGCGCTGGCGGCCGATCGCGCCGCGGCGGCGGCCGCGGCGGCGGTCGGCTGCGGGGTGCTGGTCGGGTTCGGGGGCGACCTCGGGCTGGGCGGTGCGGCGCCCGCCCAGGGGTGGCGCGTGTACGTGACCGACGATCACCGCGCGGGGGCGCAGGCGCCCGGGCAGTGGATCATGCTCCACGGCGGTGGTCTGGCGACCTCGAGCACGGTCGTAAGGCGTTGGCGCGCGGGCGAGGACACCCACCATCACCTGCTCGATCCGAGCACCGGCTTGCCCGCACGGGGCGTGTGGCGGACCGCGAGCGTTGCCGCGGCCTCGTGTGTGGACGCCAACACCGCCAGCACCGCGGCGATCGTCCGCGGCGAGCGCGCGCCTGCGTGGCTGACGTCGCTGCGCCTGCCGAGCCGGCTGGTGTCCTCCGAGGGCACGGCGCTTCACCTCGCGGGCTGGCCCGAGGATGGGGATGCCCTGCCCTGCGCTGCCGCGGTGCCCCACCCGGTCTCGGCCGCCGAGCCCTCCGCGGGGGCCCCGCGATGAGTGCGCCGCTCGCCGCCGCCGGCCCGAGCGCCTACTGGTACCTCAGCCGCGGCACCGGCGCGGTGGCGCTGCTGCTGTTGACCGCTTCGGTGGTGCTCGGGGTGCTGGGGTCGCTGCGCTTCGCGGCCGCGCCCCGCTGGCCCAGGTTCGCGATCGACGCGCTGCACCGCGACGTTTCGCTGCTGGTGATCGCGTTGCTCTTGCTGCACATCCTGACCAGCGTGCTCGACGGCTTCGCACCGATCACGCTGACCGACGCCGTGATTCCGTTCGCGTCCGCCTACAGGCCGCTCTGGCTCGGGTTGGGGGCGCTGTCGTTCGACCTGCTGCTCGCGCTGGTGATCACCAGTCTGGTTCGCCGCCGGCTCGGCTATCGCGCCTGGCGGGCGATCCACTGGCTGGCGTATGCCAGCTGGCCGGTGGCGGTCCTGCACGGGCTCGGCACCGGCACCGACACCAAGGTGTGGTGGATGCTGGGGCTGACGATCGTGTGCGTCGGGGCGGTGCTGGTCGCGGTGTGGGTGCGGATCGGGCGGGCCGGCGCGGGGTCCGAGCGGCTGCGGATGCCCGCGTTCGTGCTGACGCTCGCCAGCGTCGCGGGGATCGCGATCTTCACGCTTGCCGGCCCGCTGCAGGGGGGGTGGGCGCGCCGGGCGGGCACGCCGCAGTCGCTGCTCGCGGGCACCGCGCCGGCCGCCAACGGCGGCGCGAGCGCACCCAGCAGCGCGGGCGGCACGGCCGGCGGCGCGGCACCCGGCCGAGCCGGGGCAGCTCGCTTCTCGGCCGAGCTCCGGGGCAAGATCAGCCAGAGCTCGGTCGCGGGCGGCGCGGTCGTCGACATCTCACTGCGGCTCGCGGGCGGCGCCCGGGGGCGGCTGCGGGTCCGCCTGGGTGGCGCGCCGATCCCGGGCGGCGGGCTGTCGCTGACCGGCAGCCAGGTGGACCTGACCGCAGACAGCCTGCCCGCGGTGATGCAGGGTCAGATCGTCTCGCTCCAGGGGCAGGAGTTCCTGGCGCGGGTAAGCGGCGCCGGCTCGACGCTCGAACTGCGGGCCAGTCTCAGCATCGACAACCAGACCAACGCGGTGACCGGCACGCTCACCGCCACGCCGGCGGGGTGAGGATGAGCGCCGCCGTGACGCGAGCATGAGCGCGACCGCGATGGGCGCCGCCCCCGGCCCGTCCGGATTGCCCCGGCTGCTCGCCGGGCTCGACCCGCGCGGCGCGACGATGACCCACGCCGACCACGTCCGGGTCCACGGTGAGCTGCCGCGGAGCTCGCCGCGCCAGCTGATCGAGGCGGTCGAGATGAGCGGCCTGCGCGGCCGCGGAGGCGCCGATTTCCCGACCGCGGTCAAGCTGCGCTCGATGGCGGGCGGGGGCCGGCGGGCGACGCTGATCGTCAACGGGAGCGAGACCGAGCCGGCCAGCGCGAAGGACCGGCTGCTGCTGACCCGGCTCCCACACCTGGTGCTCGACGGGGCGGTGCTGGCTGCGAGCGCGGTCGGCGCCGGCACCGTGATCGTGAAGCTCGGCGAGCACTCGCGGGAAGCGGTCCGGGCGATCGAGGGAGCGATCCCGGTCCGTCCCGCCGAGCCCGTCGATCTGCATCTGGCGGTCGGACCCGACGGCTACGTGACCGGCGAGGAGACGGCGGTCGTGCAGTACCTGAACAGGGGCGTGGCGAAGCCCACGTTCGTACCGCCGCTGCCATTCCAGCGCGGCTACCGCGGTCACCCCACGCTGGTCCAGAATCCCGAGACGCTGGCCCAGCTGGCGCTGATCGCCCGCTACGGCGCCCGCTGGTTCCGCGAGCTGGGCAGCGAGGCCGACCCCGGCTCGGCGCTGGTCACGATCTCCGGTGCGGTGAGCGCGCCCGGCGTCTACGAGCTGGCGTTCGGAACCTCGATGACCGACCTGCTGGCGGCGGCCGGCGGCGCCAGCGAGCCGCTTCAGGCGCTGCTCGTCGGCGGCTACTTCGGCACCTGGGTGCAGGCCTCGCGCGCGTTCGCGCTGCGCCTCTCCCGCGAGGAGCTGCGCTCGGTCGGCTGCGCGCTGGGCTCGGGCGTGCTGATCGCGCTCGGCGAGCGCGCCTGCGGCCTGCACGAGAGCGCGACCGTGATCGAGTACCTCGCGAGCCAGAGCGCGGGGCAGTGCGGTCCGTGCGCTTACGGCCTACCCGCGATCGCCGAATCGGTGCGGGCGCTGGCCGACGGCGTCGCCCACGAGCGCGAGCGCGAGCGGGTGCTGCGCTGGTGTGCCCAGGTGCGGGGCCGGGGCGCCTGCCATCACCCGGATGGAGCGGTGCGCTTCGTGGAGAGTGCGCTGAGCGTGTTCGGCGCCGAGCTCGAATGGCACCGGCGCCAGCGGTGCACGGCGCCACCGGTCGGGCTGCCGCTGGCCCCGGGCGGTGCCGCGGGGCCGCTACCAGCGGCGGCACGCAGATGAGCGATCGCTTGCGCGTCAACCCGATCACCTGCGAAGCGCACGGCCTGTGCGCCGAGCTGCTGCCCGAGCTGATCCGCCTCGACGACTGGGGCTACCCGATCATCGACCAGGCGGAGGTCCCGCCCGAGCTGCTCGAGCTGGCCCGCAAGGCGGTGGACGCCTGCCCGACCCTGGCGCTGGCACTCGAGCGGGCGCCGGCTGCCGAGCGTCCCGGCGCCCCCGGGCCGCCCCGGCTGCCGCGGATCCCGTAGCGACGGCTCCTAGATGATTGATTCCAAATTGGTTGGGATCGGGGCGTTCGGGGGACGAGCGGGGCGCCGCGGATGGGAGGCGACGCATAGCAGCGCTACGCGAGCCGAGCGGCCGAGGCGCATCCGCGAAGTTATCCCGGACGCATCCGGATCGAACAATTTGGAATCAATCATCTCTACAGCTGATCGAGCCGCGCCGGCTCGCCGGGCTCCGGCGGCCGCTCGCCGGGCTCGGGCTCGATCAGCTGGAGCTGCCACCAGCTCACGTCTCGCCAGCCCTGCGCTTTCCAGCCGATGTTCCGGTAGACGCCCACGGGTCTGAAGCCGAGCGATTCGTGCAGGGCGACGCTGGCCTCGTTGGGAAGCGTGATCCCCGCGCACGCCACGTAGATGCCCTGGCGCACCAGCAGGTCGAACAGCGCCGTGTAGAGCGCGCGCCCGACACCGCGCGCGCGCTGTCCGGCGGCGACGTAGACCGTCACGTCCGCCGCCCAGCGGTAGGCGGCCCGCTCGCGGTGCGGGCTGGCGTAGGCGTAGCCGATCGTCTGCTCGTGCTCGTCGGCTACCAGCCACGGGTGGGTCCGCGAGATTCGCTCGATCCGCACCGCCAGCTCCTCGCCGGTCGGCGCCCGCTCCTCGAACGACACCGCGCCCTCGAGCACCGAGGGGGCGTAGATCGAGGCGCAGGCTTCGCCGTCGCGCGCGGCCTCGGCATGGCGGATCAGCATTCGCCGCGGGCCTCGTGGCCCTACGAAGTCATGCCGGTGAACTGCCCGCCGGTGATGCTGAGCACCTGGCCGGTGACGAAGTTCGACCACGGCGAGCACAGGAAGAACACCCCGCCGGCGGCCTCTTGGGGCGTGCCGGCGCGACCGAGCGGGATCAGCGCGGCCCCCATCGCCCGCATCTGCTCGGGGATCCCCAGCTGAACCTTCTCGCCGGCGATCTCGGCCACGTTGTCCTCGTTCTTCGCCGCCGTCAGGCGGGTCTCGATGATCCCGAACGCGACCGCGTTGACGTTGATCTTGAACTGCCCCCACTCCTTCGCGAGCGTCTTGGTCAACCCCACCACCGCCGACTTGCCCGACGCGTAGTTGGCCTGGCCGGCGTTGCCCATCGTGCCCGAGATCGAGGACACGTTGACGATCTTCCTGAACACCTCGCGGCCTTGCTCGCGCTCGACCTTGGCCGGCTCGCGCATGTGTGGGGCCACCGCCCTGCACATCCTGAACGGGACCACGATGTGGATGTCGAGCATCCGCTGGAACCACTCGTCGCTCATCTTGTGGATCGGCGCGTCGAGCGTGTAGCCGGCGTTGTTGACCAGGATGTCGACCCGGCCCCACTCGTCGATCACGTGCTGCACGAGCTGCTCGCAGACCCCGGGCTTGGTCAAGTCGCCGCCGAACACGAGCGTCTGCCCCGAGATCTCCCCCGCGGTCTGCTCGGCGAGGTCGCCGTCGAGGTCGTTGATCAGCACCTTGGCGCCCTGCTCGGAGAGCAGCTCGGCGGTGGCGCGCCCGATGCCCCGCGCGGAGCCGGTGACGATCGCGACCTTGTCATCGAGCACTGTCATGTTGCCTCCAGGTTTCGAAATCAGCGACGGCGCATCATGTCAAGCCGGATACAGTGGGTGCCCGCCGATGAACGCGCGCGAATGGCTCGCCGCCTATGCCCAGCAGCTCGGAACCGAGGCTCCCACGAAGGAGGAGCTCCAGGTCGTGCTCGAGCTCGCCGCGCAGGCCGCGCACTCCTCCGAGCGGATCGCGGCACCCGTGGCGTGCTGGCTTGCGGCGCGAGCCGGCGTGGCGCCCCGGGAGGCGCTGGCGATCGCCGGCCGTGTGGCCCCATCCGATGCCAGCCCCCGTGGCTGACCGCGGCTACGAGCTCGCGCTGTTCGGCGCGACCGGCTTCACCGGGGAGCTGACCGCCGACTACCTGGCGCGTCACGTCCCCGCGGGTACCCGCTGGGCGCTGGCGGGGCGCAACCGAGGCAAGCTCGACCAGGTCCGCCGGCGGTTGGCCGAGATCGATCCAGCCGCCGGAGAGCCGGCGCTGTTGCACGCCGACGTCGAGGACCCCGATTCGCTGCGGGCGCTGGCCGAGTCGGCCGGCGTGGTGATCAGCACGGTCGGGCCGTACATCGTGCACGGCGAGCCGCTGGTGGCCGCCTGCGCGGCCGCCGGCACCACCTACCTGGACCTCACCGGCGAGCCCGAGTTCGTCGACCGGATGTGGCTGGGCTACCAGGAGCAGGCGCTCGCGACCGGGGCCCGGCTGGTGCACTCGTGCGGGTTTGACTCGATCCCGTATGACCTCGGGGCGCTGTTCACCGTGCTGGCGCTGCCCGAAGGCGTTCCGATCGCGCTCCAGGGCTACGTCCGCGTGGGCGGCACGATCTCGGGCGGCACCTACCAGTCGGCGATCCACATCTTCGCCCGGCTGCGCCAGGCCGCCGCGGCGGCCGCCGAGCGACGCCGGCGCGAAGGCCGCCCGGAGGGCCGCACGGTGCGCGGCGTCATGGGCACACCGCACCGCGACGGCGACGCCGGCGGCTGGGCGGTGCCGGTGCCGACGATCGACCCGGTGACCGTGCTGCGCTCGGCGCGGGCGCTCGATCGCTACGGCCCCGAGTTCAGCTACAGCCACTATCTGGTCGTCAAGCGCCTGCCGATGCTCGCGGCGATGGCCGGCGGTGTCGGGGGCGCGCTGGCCCTGGCCCAGCTGCCGCCGACCCGGAGCCTCCTGTTGCGCCTCAAGGGCTCGGGCGAAGGGCCCTCTCCCGAGCAGCGCCAGCGGTCCTGGTTCAGGGTGCGGTTCGTGGGCGAGGGCGGCGGCAAGCGGGTGGTGACCGAGGTACGCGGCGGCGACCCCGGTTACGACGAGACGGCCAAGATGCTGGCCGAGTCGGCGCTCTGCCTGGCCCGGGACCCGCTGCCCGAGCTCGCCGGCCAGCTGACCCCGGCGGTGGCGATGGGGGAGGCGCTGATCGGCCGCCTGCAGCGCGCGGGGATCGAGTTTCGCGTGGTGGAATAGGTTTACGGTGTGGCGCTCAGCCCCCAGCAGGCGATCGACGTCGTCAACCGGACCTTCGGCCGCCATTCGGGGTATCGCGCGCTGCACGCGAAGGGGATCCTGCTGAAGGGCACCTTCACGGCCACCCCGCAGGCCGCGCAGCTGACCAGGGCGCCGCACATGCAAGGCGCGCCGACCCCGGCCACGTTCCGGTTCTCGAACGGCTCGGGCAACCCGCGCCAGCCCGACTACGCGCCCGACCCCCGCGGGCTCGCGGTCAAGCTGTACCTCCCGGACGGGGCCCGGACTGACATCGTGGCGGTCACCTCGCCGCGGTTTCCGACCAAGACGCCGGAAGGGTTCATCGAGCTGCTGGGCGCGCAGTCGGGCGGCCTGGCCGCCGCCTGGAAGATGCCGCTGTTCCTGGCGCGCCACCCCGAGGCGCTGGCGGCGATCCCGCGGATCGCGCCCTCGCTGATCGCGCCGAGCAGCTACGCGGTGGCGAGCTACTACGGGCTGCACGCGTTCAAGTGGGTCGGCGCCGACGGAAGCGAGCGCTACGTGCGCTACACGCTGGCGCCGCAGGCCCCGGGGAGCAGGCTGGCGCCGTGGCGGGCGCGAGCGCTGGGGCGGGACTACCTGCGCGAGGAGCTGCGCGAGCGCATCGGGCGGGCCCCGGTGCGGTTCACGTTCGAGGTTCAGATCGCCGAGCCGGGCGACCCCACCGACGATCCGAGCGCCGCTTGGCCGAGCCGGCGCCGCCGCGAGCGGGTCGGCACGTTCGAGCTCACCGGGCTCGAGACCGAGCGCGAGACCGGCGATGACGTGCTGGTGTTCGACCCGTCGCGAGTGAGCGACGGGATCGAGTGCTCGAGCGACCCGGTGCTGCTGTTCCGCCCCTCGGCTTACTCCGAGTCGGTGGCCCGCCGCACCGCGCCGCAGTGAGCACGCTGCGCGCAGACGGGCCGGCGGCGCTCGAGTGGGCGGCCAGCTACCTGGAGCGGGTCGGCGAGCTGCCGGTGCTGGCGCAGGTGAAGCCCGGCGAGATCCGCGACCGGCTGCCCGCCACCGCGCCCGAGCAGCCCGAGCCGTTCGCGGACGTGCTCCGCGACCTCGACGAGATCCTGCTGCCGGGGACCACCCACTGGCAGCATCCACGCTACTTCGCGTACTTCGCGACCAGCGCCTGCGAGCCGGCGATCCTCGCGGAGCTGCTCGCGGCGACGCTCAACTCGATCGCGCTGCTGTGGCGCACGGCGCCCGCCGCGACCGAGCTCGAGCGGGTGGTGCTCGACTGGACCGCTGAGTTGCTGGGCCTGCCCGCGGGCTGGCACGGCCACATCGAGGACACCGCCTCGATCTCCACCCTGACCGCGATCGTGGCCGCCCGTCAGGCCACCGGGCGCGAGCTGATCGTGTGCTCGGAGCAGGCCCATTCCGCCGCTGAGAAAGCCGCCCGGATGCTCGGCATGCAGCTGCGCAAGGTCCCCTGCGACGCGCAGTACCGGCTCGACCCCGGCCAGCTCGGCGAACTCGAGCAGGCCGCGGTCGTGATCGCGACAGTCGGCACCACCGCCACCACGTCGGTCGATCCGCTGCCCGCGATCGCCGATGCCTGCGAGCGCGCGGGGGCCTGGCTGCACGTCGACGCGGCATACGCCGGCGCGGCGATGGTGTGTCCCGAGCATCGCTGGGCGTTCGCGGGGGTGGAGCGCGTCGACTCGCTGGTCGTCAACGCGCACAAGTGGATGCTGACGCCGATGGACTGCTCGCTGCTGTGGACCCGCCGGCCCGAGGACTTCCGCCGCGCGTTCAGCCTGATCCCCGAGTTCCTGCGCACCCCCGACGCGGAGGACGCGCTGTCGCTGAGCGAGTACGGCCCGGCGCTCGGGCGGCGCTTCCGGGCGCTGAAGCTGTGGGCGGTGCTCCGCTGCGTCGGGCGCTCCGGGCTCCAGGCCCACGTCCGCAGCGGGATCGAGCTCGCGGCCCAGTTCGAGCGCTGGGTGGCGTCGGAGCCGGGCTGGGAGCTGTGCGCGCCGCGGCCCTTCTCGGTCGTGTGCTTCCGCCTGCAAGGCGACGACGAGCGCAACGCCGCGCTGCTCGCGCGCGCCAACGCCAGCGGCGAGCTGTTCATCTCCCACGCGGTCCTGGACGGCCGCTACGTGCTGCGCCTGGCGGTCGGGCAGCTGAGCACCACCGAGCAGGACGTGCGGCGGGCGTGGGAGGTGCTGCGCCGGGAGGCGGCCGGCCTCTAGCGCGACCCGGATCGCACCAAATCGCAACCACCCCCACTCGTTTTCACGGGTGGTTCCGCTAGCCATCACCTGATCGCACTGGGTGCACCCACCCACCGCAACGCGAGCACGAGTGTGCGATTTGTGTCGATCTGCCCGCTCTGGGCGTTCGGCGGCGGCGCATGCGCCGCCGCCCGGGGGCGCGCATGCGCGCCCCCGCGGACCCGCGCATGCGCGGGTCCGTCCGTGCTACTTCAGCTCGGCCGAGGTCTTGCCGAGCAGCTGGCGGGCCACGATCAGCAGCTGGATCTGCTGGGTGCCCTCGAACAGGTCGAGGATCTTGGCGTCGCGCGCCCACTTCTCGAGCAGCTCGCCCTCGCCGTAGCCGACCGCCCCGCAGAGCGCCACGCAGCGCAGCGCGACGTCGGTCCCGACCCGGCCCGCCTTGGCCTTGGCCATCGAGGCCTGGAGCGAGTTGGGCTTGCGGTTGTCGGCCATCCAGGCCGCCTCCATCGTCAGCAGCCGGGCCGCCTCCCAGTCCGATTCCATCGCGATGAACTCGGACGCGGCGGCGCTCTGCGCGTGGGGCGGGGCGTCGTAGTCGATCTCGATCCCGGCCTGCGCGAGCTGCTCGCGGGTCGCCTCGAGGCAGGCGCGGGCCACGCCGATCGCCATCCCGGCCACCATCGGGCGCGTGTTGTCGAACGTCTGCATCACGCCCGAGAAGCCCTTCTTGGAGTCGATCTCGGGGCTGCCCAGCAGGTTCTCCTTGGGCACCCGACAGTCCCGCAGCACGAAGTTCGCCGTGTCGGACGCCCGGATCCCGAGCTTGTGCTCGAGCCGGTCGAGCTTCAGCCCCGGGTTCTCGCGCTCGACCACGAACGACTTGATCGCGGGGCGCCCCTTGCTGCGGTCGCGCGAGGCCCAGACCACGATCAGCTCGGCGCGGTCGCCGGAGGTGACGAAGATCTTCTCGCCGTCGAGCACCCACTCGTCGGTGTCCTCGTCGTAGCGGGCGGTGGTGCGGATCGCCGCGGAGTCGGATCCGGCCTCGGGCTCGGTGATCGCCATCGCCGCCCACTTGCCGCCGAAGCGCGCCAGCTGCTCCTCGTTGGCGA
>JAFAZB010000285.1 GCA_019240015.1 Solirubrobacterales bacterium | reverse complement strand
CCCCTCGCGCAGGTAATCCATGTCGTAGAGGTGCTCGCGCCAGCGCTGATCGATGATCTGCAGCAGCAGGAAGCGCTCGAGCGCGCGCATCAGCTCCTCGCCGAGCTCGTGCTCGCGGCGCTCGTACTGCGCCAGCGCCTCCTCCTGGAGGCGCAGCGTCAAGTCCTCCCGGTCGACGTGGTCGCGGTCGATCTCGTAGAACGCGGAGCTGGGCGTGAAGATCTCCTCGATCCGCCGCATCAGCCCCTCGACGTCCCAGTCCTCGACGAAGTCGCCGGCCGTGTACTCGCCCACCAGCCGCTCGATCAGCGACACGACCTCCTCGCGGGCCGCGTCGCTCATGTCCCGCCCCTCGAGCACCTCATCGCGGTAGGTGTAGATCACCTCGCGCTGCTGGTTTAGCACGTCGTCGTACTCGAGCGTGTGCTTGCGCATCAGGAAGTGCTGCTCCTCGACCTTCTTCTGCGCCTTCTCGATCTGCTTGGAGAGCATCCCGGCCTCGATCGGCTCCTCGTTGCCCTCGTCGTCGACGGTGCCGAGGCGATCGAGGATCTTGTAGATCCGCTCGCCCGCGAACAGGCGCACCAGGTCGTCCTGGGCGGATAGGAAGAAGCGCGACTCGCCCGGATCGCCCTGGCGGCCGGAGCGTCCGCGCAGCTGGTTGTCGATCCGCCGCGACTCGTGGCGCTCGGTGCCGAGAATGAACAGCCCGCCCGCTTCCAGCACCTGCTCGCGCTGCCCCTCGACGCGGCGCTCGATCTCGGGCAGCGCTTGCGCGTACTGCTGGTCGAACTCGGGCGAGTCGGGCCGCCCGCCGCGCCGCACCACCTCCAGCCGCGCCAGGTGCTCGGGGTTGCCGCCGAGCTTGATGTCGACGCCGCGGCCGGCCATGTTGGTGGCGATCGTGACCGCCCCCGGCGCGCCCGCCTCCGCGATCGTCTCGCCTTCGCGCTCGGCATGCTCGGGCTTGGCGTTCAGGACCGTGTGCTTGATCCCCTTGTTGGTCAGGCGCTCTGAGAGGAGCTCGGAGACCTCGACCGCGATCGTGCCCACCAGCACCGGCTGACCCTTCTCGTGGCGGGCTTCGATCTCCCGCACCACGGCGCTCCACTTGCCGTCCTTGGTCTTGTAGACCTGGTCGTTGTAGTCGCTGCGGATCATCGGCTCGTTGGTCGGAACCTGGACCACCGGCAGGTTGTAGATCTTCATGAACTCGGTCGCCTCGGTCAGCGCCGTGCCGGTCATGCCCGCGAGCTTGTCGTACATCCGGAAGTAGTTCTGCAGCGTGATCGTGGCGAGCGTCTGGTTCTCCTCCTGAACGCGAACGCCCTCCTTGGCCTCGACCGCCTGGTGCAGGCCCTCCGACCAGCGACGGCCTTCGAGGATCCGGCCGGTGAACTCGTCGATGATCTTGACCTCACCGTCGATCACCTCGTAGTCGTAGCCGCGCTTGTACAGCGACTCGGCCTTCAGCGATTGGATCAGGTGGTTGACGAGATGGCCGTTCTCCGCCCGGTAGAGATGGTCGATCCGCAGGAAGCGCTCTGCCTTCGCCACCCCCCGCTCGGTCACCGCCACGGTCTTGTGCTTCTCGTCGAACTCGTAGTCGAACTCGGCGACGAACCGCTTCTTCGCCCCGGGATCCATTCCCTCGGGGGGCTTGCCGGGCTGCATCTGGGGGGCCAGCCGCGCGAACTTGGCGTACAGGTCAGCCGCCTGCTCGGGCGCGCCGGAGATGATCAGCGGCGTGCGCGCCTCGTCGATCAGGATGTTGTCGACCTCGTCGACGATCGCGTAGGTGTGGTACGGGGAGGCGCCCTCCTCGGGCTTCGGTCGACCGCCGTGCTGGACCTTCTCCTCGAGCGAAGTGGCCATGTTGTCGCGCAGGTAGTCGAACCCGAACTCCGAGTTGGTCCCGTAAGTCACGTCGGCGGCGTAGGCGGCGCGCTTCTCTTCGTAGGGCTGCATGTTCTGGAGCACCCCGACGCTGACCCCAAGCAGGTCGTAGATCGGCTTCATCCACAGCGCGTCGCGACGGGCCAGATAGTCGTTGACCGTGACCACGTGCACGCCGCGGCCGGCGAGCGAGTTGAGCACCACGGCCAAGGTCGCGGTCAG
>JAFAZB010000269.1 GCA_019240015.1 Solirubrobacterales bacterium | reverse complement strand
GATCGCGCCGCGTAACGCCTGCGGTGCGGTCGTGGCCGCGGCCGCTGATCGTGACGGTCCGCCGGCCAGGGATCCCGGCCCCCGCCGTGGGGAGATCCGGCCGCGGTGCGGGAGCCTCAGAATCGGCCTCGCGGATCCGCCGGCGGGGTGGACGCTCCCTCCACGGCTCGCCGTTCCACGCCTCCCCCTGTGGCACCGATACGCCTGACTGCGGCATTTCACCGTCCTCTCTCTCGTGCCTACGGGGTTAGCTGACGGGCTCGCGCCAAAGAGGCGGCGCTACGCGCAGAACGCGACTAGCCCCAACAACCTGGATCCCCCGCTTCCTTTCCGCTCGAGCCGAGACTGCGAGCGGGGCGGGAACTCAGCTGTACGGGGCGCCGATCCTACCAGCGTTGACGGACGAAGGTTCCGCCAATTACAGGGAGGATTTCCCCGCTCATGGCGCAGTTCTCGGCGTAACCCAGGCCGCCACCCCTCCGGCCGCCACCCTCCGGCCGCCGACCCTCGGCGGCGCAACCCCCGCGCCGGTCAGGCCTGGCCCGCGACCTTGGCCACGAACGCCGCAACGTTCTGCGCATCCCTGCCCTGCACCAGCCCGGGCGGCATCGTGCCCTGCCCCAGGCAGGCATCGGGCGCGTCGCTTGGGGGGTTCTGAAGACAGCCGTTCTCGATCGTGTGCAGCACCAGTGACTCGGGCGGGCGCAGCATGTCGAGGTTGGGGCCGACCTTGCCGTTCGCGTTTGCCGCCCCGAGCGTGTGGCAGACCGCGCAGTGCTCGCCAAACAACTCACGCCCCTGCTTCTCGCCGGCGGTTAACTTGACGCCTGCGTACTGGCTGCTCGCGTTCGCGTGATTGCCGACCAGAAACACGATCGGCAGCGCCACCCCGAAGCCGGCATAAACGATCGCGAAGATCGTCCCCGCCGCCTTGCGGCCTCGGCGGGACTGGGTCTGCAGGGTGGCGCGGGCGCCGCCGATCCCACCGCGAATCGCGATGAAGAACAGACCGAGCCCCAGCAGGACCCAGAACGCGACAAACGCAACGACTGGCAGCACTCCGGCGGGACCTTATCGCGCACCGGCGCGCGAACGCCGCGCACGCGGGCGCCAGCGCCCCGCCCGCAGGCGCAACGACGGTTCACCGCGCACCTGCGCCGCCCATCCCAGCGCAGGCTCAGCTCATCGCCGCCTCCCGGACGCGAAGCTCATCACCGGGGGGGCCACAGCACGGAAATCCTCCGCGTCTGTCTCCGGCGCAGGCCGCTCCTGTGCCGCTCTCGACCGCTCCTGGGGCTCGCGGGAGGACCGCTGCTCGGCGAGTCCCCGCCGCACCTGCTCGTCGAGCATCGAGAAGTCCTTGACTTCTGCGAGCAGCTGATCGGGCGCGGTGATCGAGCCGACTTGGTCGACCATCACATTGATCGCCCCGCCGGCGGCTGCGAAGCGCTCGAGCTTGCCCCCGACCAGCATCAGCGGCTCGGTCCTGACCGTGAGGCGGTGGCGTTCATAGACCTTGGCTGGCACGATCAGGTTGATCGTCCCCAGCTCGTCCTCGAGCAGCACGAACACGATTCCGTTCGCGGTCCCCGGGCGCTGGCGCGCCACCACCAGGCCGCCGATGAGCACTCGCGTGCCGTGGGTGAGCCTCTCGAGGTCGCGGCTGGTGACCGCGTCGGCCGGCAGACGCTCTCGCAGCAGCGCCAGAGGATGGACCCGGGTGGTCAGGCCGGTGGTCGAATAGTCGGCGAGCATCGTCTCCCAGCTCGAGACTGCTCGCAGCGAAGGCGGCGCTGGAAGGTCGAGCGGCAACGCCAGCTGAACTCCGCCGGGAACGTTCTGTCCCGGGGACGCGACGCCCAGCTGCCACAGCGCGACGCGGCGGGCAGAACCTGGATCGATTCCCTCGACGAGCGAATCGCACGCCCCCGACCATGCCAGCAGCTCCAGCGAGCAGGCGCTCGACCCTCCCCGTGACGCCAGATCCGAAAGGTTGCGAAAGCGTCCGCCCGCCTCGCGAACTGCGACCAGCGCCTTCACCTCCTGCTCGCGGACGCCGCGAACATATCCGAGGCCGATCCGAACGCTTCCTCGCGCCGGACCCTCCAGCTCGAGATGACACTCCGCCTGACTCTCGTTCACATCCGGTGGCAGCACCTCGATCCCCCGGCGCTGGGCCTCGTGGACGAGCGCATCTGGCGGATAGAAGCCCATCGGCTGCTCGTTGAGCAGCGAGCAGAGAAACTCGGAGCCGTAGTGGACTCGTAACCACGTCGATTGGTATGCGAGCAGGCCGAAGGCGGCACCGTGGGCCTTCGGAAAGCCGAAGCCCGAGAATCCCCTAACCATCGCGAACACGCGCTCGGCGGTCTCGGTATCGACCCCGTGCTTACGCTTTGCGCCTTCGACGAAGCGCTTGTGATGGGCCTCGATCGCCGCCTCCGAACGCTTGCGGCTCATCGCCCGTCGCAACCCCTCCGCTTCGCCGGGTGAGAAGCCGGCGAACGCGATCGCGACCTCCAACACCTGATCCTGGAAGATGATCGTCCCGAGCGTCTCGCGCAGTACCGGCTCGAGCGACGGATGCTCATAGGGGACCTGATACGCGGGATCGATTCGCATCCGCTGCCGCCGAGCGATGTACGGATTGACCGCTCCTCCCTGAATCGGCCCGGGACGAACGATCGCCACCTGAACCGTGATGTCCTGGAGGTTCTCGGGACGTGTGCGACGCAACGACTGCATCTGCGCTCGGCTCTCGATCTGAAAGACCCCCGTCGTGTCGGCTTCCTGGATGCACTCATAGGTGGCGGGATCGTCGTACGGGATCTTCGATAGATCGATACGTTGATCGCGAGTCGCGGCGATCAGCTCAACGGCTCGCTCGACCGCGGAGAGCATCCCCAAGCCGAGCAGATCGATCTTCAGGAAGCCCGCGTCAGAGCACGAGTCCTTGTCCCACTGGACGATCTGCCGGCCTTCCATCGCGGCTGGCACGATCGGGCAGCAATCGATCAGGGGACGGGTCGCGACGATCATCCCGCCCGAATGCTGCGAGAGATGACGGGGCAGGCCGTGCGCCTCGGCGGCCAAGCGAGCGAGCCACATCCAGCGCCCGCCCGAGCCACGACGCTGGGTGCCGTTCTCGTCAGCAGGCGAGCCGAGCGCGGAGCGGGGGCCGGACCCTGGATCGACCCCAAATGCGCTGCGGATGTCGTTTGCGACCTCGCGCGCGTCCCACCCCTCGCTGCCGCGAGCGACTCGCTCGATCTCGCCCGGTGGCAATCCCAGCGCCTTGCCGAGCTCCCGGATCGCGCCCCGAGCGCGATAGGTCGGAAATGCGGCCACGAGCGCCGACCGGTCGTGGCCGTAGCGCTCGTGGACACGCGGGATCAGCTTCTCCCTGATGTCTCGCGGGAAGTCGAGGTCGATGTCGGGCAGCGCGGTCAGCTCCTCGTTGAGAAAGCGCCCGATCAACAGCTCGTTGGCGATCGGATCGACATGCGAGAGGCCGGTCAGGTAGCACACGATCGAGGAGACGCTCGAGCCTCGCCCCCGTCCTGGCGGCAGCAGCGCGCGGGCGCTGTCCGGGCCTCGAACCTCGAAAGCAACTTCACGGGCCAGCTCGAGCAGGTCGTGGTGAAGGAGGAAGAAGCCGGACAGGTTGAGCGTTTCGATGATTCGCAGCTCCTCGTGCAGGCGCCCAGCCGCGCGCTCCCTGTGCTCGGCTCGAGCGCTCGCATAGCGTGTCGCCAGCCGCTCGCCGCAGAGCTCGGTCAGCTTGCGCATCGCCTCCGCATCCTCCGCGCCGGGATACCGGTAACCGAGGTCGCTGCGCAGGTCGAAGCGAAGCGTGTCGGCGAGCCGCGCTGTCTCCCTCACGGCGTCGGGGTGCTCGGGGAAGCGAGCGGCCATCTCCTGTGGCGAGGCCAGCACGTGGCTGAAGTTGCCGCGCCGCTCGGGCTCTGAGGCGTCGAGCGTCGTGTGCAGGCGCACCGCCACCAGCGCGTCCTGGAGTGGCGAGCGCGAGCGGGCGTGCGCGTGGACATCCCCGGTCGCCACAGATCGAACCCCGAGCCGCCGGCCGAGCCCCGCGAGCCGCCGGTTGCGCGCACGATCGTCGCGAAGGAACGGTCGTTGCAGCTCGATCCGCAGCCGCTCCGCGCCGAACGCTTCGAGCAGCCGCCTGAGGGTGAACTCGTCGTGCACTCCGTGCAGTGCGCAGCCGCTCAGGCAGACCAGGCCTTCGGCGAGCTCGAGCACCCTGGTGATCGGGACGAACGGCCGCGAGGGAGGTCCTGGCTTCTCCCGCGTATGGGCGTGCGCGAGGGTCAGGATCCGGCACAAGTTCGACCAGCCCTGGGCGTTCTGGACGAGCAGCGTCAGATGACGTCCGTCATCGAGATCGACTTCCGCTCCATGGATCGGGCGGATACCGAGCGCACGGGCGGCAACCGCGAACTCCATCGAGCCCGAGACGGAGTTGTGGTCGGTGAGCGCAAGCGTTCGATGGCCGAGCTGCAACGCGGTCCCTACGAGCTCCTCAGGAAGCGAAGCGCCATCGAGGAACGAGAACGCGGAGTGGCAGTGGAGCTCGACATAGACCACGAACGTATGTTCCCATCCCATTCAGATGGACGAGCGCCGCCAATCGCTTGACAAATTATTAGTCACTGCTAAGCTCCCATCTTAGTAGTCACTAACTAAGCCGTCAGGAGCCCGATGACCAACACCCCCACCAACTCCTACCGCCGAGGCTGGACCCTGGCGATCGTCTCGATCGGCCTATTCATGGTCGTGCTCGACAACCTCGTGGTGAGCGTCGCGCTGCCGAGCATTCGCCGCGACCTCGGCGCCTCGATCCAAGCGCTCGAGTGGACTGTCAACGCATACGTACTCGCGTATGCGGTGCTGCTGCTGACGGGAGCCGCGCTCGGCGATCGCTTCGGTCGCAAGCGGATGTTCATCGTGGGAATCGCGCTGTTCACGACTTCCTCCGCGGCCGCGGCGCTGGCGCCGAGTACCGGGCTGCTGATCGCGGCTCGCGCGCTCCAGGGTGTCGGAGCCGCGATCGCGACGCCGCTGACGCTGACGCTGCTCGCGGACGCGTTCCCACCCGATCGCCGTGGGGTGGCGCTCGGCGTGTGGTCGGGGATCAGCGGGATCGCCGTCGCCCTCGGCCCGCTCGTCGGCGGTGCCGTGGTGCAGGCGAGCTCGTGGCATTGGATCTTCTGGATCAACGTGCCGATCGGCGTGGTGCTGGTTGGCCTCGCCGCCTGGCGCCTCGTCGAGAGTCACGGGCCATCGCGGACGCTGGACTTGCCCGGGCTCGCGCTCGCCTCGAGCGGCCTGTTCGGGATCGTCTACGGGCTGGTGCGCGCCCAGTCGCAGGGCTGGACTCAGCCTGAGATCGTGATCGCGCTGGCCGTGGGAGGCATGCTGGTGCTCGCGTTCATTCGCCACGAGCTGCGTACTGCCGCGCCGATGCTGCCGATGAGCTTGTTCGCCAATCGCGCCTTCGCGGTCACCAACGGGGTCTCGCTGGCGATGTACTTCGGGATGTTCGGCTCGATCTTCTTCCTCAGCCAGTTCCTCCAGAACGTGCTCCACAACTCCCCGCTGCAAGCCGGCGTGAAGCTCCTCGTGTGGACCGGCGCGACGATGGTCGTCTCGCCGCTGTCCGGGTTCTTCGCGGAGCGCTACGGAAGCCGGCCGTTCATGGTGGCGGGACTCGCGCTGCAGGCGATCGCCCTGGGCTGGCTGGCTTCGCTGGCCGGCATCCACCAGAGCTACGCGAGCATGATCGCCCCCTTCCTGCTCGCGGGCGCCGGAATGGCGCTGGTGTTCGCGCCCGCCGCCAACGCGGTCCTGTCGTCGGTCCGCACCGATCAAGCGGGCCAGGCGTCGGGAGCGACGAACGCGATCCGCGAGCTCGGTGGAGTGCTCGGCATCGCGGTGCTGGCGACGGTGTTCACGAGCCACGGCAGTTACGCCTCGCCGGCCTCGTATGTCGACGGTCTGGTGCCGGCGATGTGGGTCGGAGTGGCGGTTCTCGCCGCCGGGGCGCTCGCCGCCGGGCTATTGCCGTTCAGCACCAGGGCGTCGGCGCTCCAGCATGCCGCCGCCGAGGCTGCCGGCGATCCGCTGCAGGACAGCGTGGGCGAGCTCGCGCCCGTCGTCGCCTGAGGGTGGCTTAGGATCGCGAGGCCACCGATGGCAAGCCCGCCACGCTCACCCAGCGAACCGCGCCGCCAGCGCGTTCCGGCCGCCGAGCGCCGGGGCGCGCTGATCGAGGCGGCGGTGCACGAGTTCGCGCGCGGCGGGCTGCACGGCACGCCGGTCGACCGGATCGCGCGCCGCGTGGGGGTCGCCCAGCCCTACGTGTTCAGCCTGTTCGCAAACAAGCGTGAGCTGTTCCTGGCGGCAGTGCAGCGCGGCTTCGAGCTCGTCGCGGGGACCTTCACCGCAGCGGCGAGCGGGTTCGACCCGCGGCTCGCGCCGCCCGACACAGACATCCTCCACGCGATGGGCGACGCGTACGTCGAGCTGCTGTCGGCCCACCGCGACTACCTGATGCTCCAGCATCACTCCTACGCGGCCTGCGACGACCCCGTGATCCGCGACAGCGTCCGCGCGTGTTACGCGCGTCTGGTGACGCACGTGGAGCAGCTATCCGGCGCCGAGGCGGAGCGGATCGATGAGTTCTTCCGCTATGGGATGTGGCTCAACGTCGCCGCCGCGATGGGCGTCGAGGACCTCTCGGCGGGCGCGGCCTGGCTGCGGACCGAGCGCGCTGGGTCCTAGCGCGACCGATCAGTCGGGGGTTTGTGCTCTGGATGGCGCGGCAGGCCGTCGTCGGGAATCGATTCCCACGGCGCAGCGTATGCCACGAACTGGTGGGCGCTGGGACGGATCCCTGGATCGGAGTCGAGCGTGCCGAGCCGCACCCCCACCTTCAGCGCATCGTCCGGATCGCGACTGAACAAAGCCGAGCCGCAGTCGCCGCAGAACCACTTCTCCGACCCCGCCGGCGGCCTCCAAGCGCGCAGCCGATCCTCGCCCTGCAGGATCCGGAAGGACCCGGGCTCGGCTCGTCCGTTCGCCGAGGCAGCGGTCCCGGTGCGCCGCTGGCAACGCGTGCAGTGACAGTAGGTCGCCGAGACGAGCGGCGAAGTGAGCTCGAACCGGACCGCGCCGCACCCACATCCGCCAGTCAGCCGAAAGCTCATCTAGGCAGGGCGGCGCGCGCGGGTGTGCGGCGGGCACGCGCGGCTTTCACCAGGTCGCGTCCCGGATCGATGCTCCAGCGACGCGCGACCTCCTCGAGCCGACCGTCGAGGCCCCAGCGGTCGGGGCGCTCCTCGCCTGAGTGCTCGGGGCTGGCGCCCTTCAGGGCCATGCATCCGGTGTTGTCGCCGAGCGCCCGGAGCTGCTCCACGTCGGCTTGCCCGAGCCGCGACTCGAGCGGAGTCGACGCCAGCTCAGCGCGCTTGTCCTCGACCGTACGGGCGCCTGGTCCGAGCTCCTGGATCACGGTTGGGACCGCGCACCTCACCGGTTCGTGAGCCAGGTTCCACTGGCAGGCGAGCTGGATCATCGTCAGCCCTGCGCGCCGCGCGATCGGTCGCATCGCGTCGATCCGGTCACGGCCGGCCTCGATCCAATCTGGCGGGCGGAAGCTGCGGTGATCCTGCGGGAGCAGCTCCTGACCGGCGAGCACGTCGTCGAAGAACAGACCGCCGTAGTCCACCACCCTCGTGATCACCTTCACATCCTGGGCAGCGGCGGCGGCGAGACACAGCTCGCCGGGCCAGGGCTCGAGCGGGTTGAGGATGATCATCGCCCAATCGATCAACGCCCCGAAGCGCTCCAGACAGTCGATCAGGTCGAGGGTGAAGCCGTTGGCCGGGCCCGGCGCGACGCCGATCATGCGCGTCAGCCGCGCCTCCCGAAGCCCGGCCATCGCTTCCCACACCGCCGCGCTGCCGTACCCGATGCGGTCCGGGTTGTGCAGCAGCAGCAGGTCGAAGCGATCGAGTCCGCAACGCTCGAGGCTCCGCTCGGTGGCTATCCGCAGATAGTCCGGATACCCGGCCTCGTCGCGCAAACGTGGATCGGTGAAGCGGGGAAACCCCTTCGCGCCATCCCGCTCACCGCTATAGAAGTCGTGTCCCACCGCCCCCACCACACAGATCCGCTCGCGCGCGCGGCCGGCGATCGCACGGCCCAGCATCCGGTCGGCCTCGCCGGATCCGTAGACGTCGGCGGTGATCACCGTCCTGATCGCGTCGTCGGGCGCGATCAGCGCGAGGAAGCGTTCGTCGTCGAGGGGTTGACCGAAGCGCATGAACCGGCCACCGCTCCAGGTCCCGACGGCGAGCGGGCCTGGATCGATATGCGGGGGCGACTCGGACATCGGTAGCTGAGCGCAGTTTAGGTGGGCCCCTCGGGGCTTGGCTGAGGACTGCGTGGGCAGGCCTCATCGGTGCCTCCGGCCTCATCGGTGCCTCCGGCCTCATCGCTGCCTCCGGGCAGGCCTCATCGGTGCCTCCGGCCTCATCGCTGCCTCCACCACCTTCCGCTCTCCAAATCCTGGAACACCACCTCGTCGCGACCGCAGGTCGTGACCACCTCCCAGTAGCGCCGCCGCAGCGGCCTGTCGGTCCACCAGCGATCCTCGACCAGCCACGATTCGCGGACCGCGTCGACGATCCGGCTGTCGACCACTTTGGGGCTGCCATCGTCAGCAGCGTCGACCGCCACGCGCCGCGGAATCGAAAGGCGGCGTGGTCCGGTCACGACGCTCATCCTTCGAATGGCGCCAGCACGGCGCGGCGCTCGGGGAAGCGGGAGTCCGGATCGACCTCCAGCACGCGCAGCGCGGCGTCGGGGCCGGCTGCGACCCGTGCCTGCCGGATCGCCTCGCGGAGGCGAGCGGCTCGGGCCGCGGCTGGATCCTGAAGCAACGACCGCTGATCGCTGGCCGGCCCTCCGAAGCGCTCCACGGCGAGCCTCAGCGCTTCCGCGGGAGCCGGCATCAGCGCCAGATGCGGGGCGAGCGCCAGTCGCATCCTCACCGGGTCCGCGAGCGCGTCGCGGAACACGACCTGCTCACGCCAGGTCCCACCATGTTCGACCAGGACCGCGGAGATGACGACGGCTCGTATGGTCCGCCCGCGACGCTCTCGGCGGGCGATCAGGCGGTCGATCAGCAGCCCCAGTCCCCGCTCCAGCTGCAGCCCGGAGACCGCCTCGGGCAACTCGAGCGACTCACGCAGATACTCGCTCGCGGGACGGGGTCTGAGCGCGCTGTCTCCTCCGCTGGCCAGATCGTGGGCGACAAGCCCCAGCTTTCCGAACCGATCGGCGAGCGCCATCGGGGAAAACGCAGCCAGCTCGCCGAGGGTCTTGACCCCTAGGCGCTCGAGCGGCTCGGGCAGATCGGCGAGCATCGGGCGAGCGCGCAACAGCGCCACCGGCAACGGGGCGAGATAAGCCCGCGCCTGCGCACGAGCATCGACCCGTTCTGAGCGCACCCCACTCGCTCCCGCGACGATCTCGGGACGGCGCACTCGCGCTCGGGTGGCCGCCGCCACCGCCGCGAAGCGCGAAGGCGCAACCCCGAACCTGGCCGGGGTTCGCAATGCGCGCCGCGCGACTGCGATCACACCGTCGATTCCGCCGTGCAGCCGCAGCAGGCCACTTACGTCAAAGCAGACCAGCCCCGGGCGCTCAGGCTCGACCGCCGCGCCGATCGATTCGAGCCGCACGAGCAGACGTTCCCAGAAGTCGGCCACCCCGGCTGGGTCTGGCGGCACGAGCACCAATCGCGGGCATCGCGCGAGCGCCTCACCCAAACGCATCCCGGGATGGATGCCGAATGCCTCGGCAGCCAGCGACACCTCGCCCACCTGCTGGGCTGCGCCCGTTCCGCTTCCGCTCGCAGCGGCGGGCGCCAGCGCGACCGGCTCGCGCAGCAGCTCCAGTCGATCGCCGGCGGCGATCATGAGCTGAAAGCGAGGCAGGAGAACGCAGGCGATCACTGACACGAACATATGTTCCCATTCGCCTCGGATGGACCGTGGTACGGTCCCGCCATGGCGCCGCCCGATCTGGGAGACCTGGCAATCAAGAGCGTCCGCACGCTGCGCGCCTTCGGCCAGCGGATTCCAGGCGCAGGGGGAATGCTGGCGCGTTCGCTGCACGATGCCGTCAAGGGCCGGACGGTGCTGATCACGGGCGCCTCCTCGGGTATCGGCAAGGCAACCGCGCTGGCGATCGGAGAGGCCGGCGGGACCGTCCTGCTGGTGTCACGCACGCGCGAGAAGCTGGAGGAGATCGAGCAGGAGATCGACTCGCAGGGCGGGATGGCATATGTCCACCCGTGCGACCTCAAGGATCCCGACGACATCGATCGCATGGCCTCCGAAGTGCTGGAGCGACACGGTCACGTGGACGTCCTCGTGAACAACGCCGGGAAATCGATCCGCCGCTCGGTCAACCGATCCTACGATCGCTTCCACGACTACCAGCGCACGATGCAGCTCAACTACTTCGGGCCGGTGAAGCTGATCCTCAACCTGCTGCCGGTGATGCGCGACAGGGGGACCGGGCACATCGTCAACGTGTCGACGATCGGCCTGCAGACGAACACGCCGCGGTTCGCGGCCTACCTCGCCTCAAAAGCCGCGCTCGACGCGTTCTCCCGCTCGATCGCACCCGAGGTGATCGGCGACGGCGTCCACATCACGACGGTCTACATGCCGCTCGTGCGCACCCCGATGATCGCCCCCACCAAGATCTACGATCGCTTTCCGACGCTCTCCCCCGAGGAGGCGGCCGGCCTGATCTGTGAGGCGATCCGAAGGCGCCCCAAGCGGATCACGACGACGCTCGGCACGATCGGACAGCTCGGCTACGCGATCGCTCCGGGAGCGCAGGACCTGGTCGTCAACCGGGCCTACCAGCTGTTTCCCGAAGGCGACGACTCGTCCTCCCCGCCCGATCGGGAGACCGCGGAGCAGCGGGCATTCGTGCGCGCCACGCGTGGCGTGCACTGGTAGCCGAGACGGCTTCATCGCTCCGACACCAGCGCCGCGAAGCGGGCGGCATCGACGTTCGCGCCGCTCGGCGGCGGCACGGATGTCGTCGAGGGCGAGCGTGAGAGCTACGCGCTAAACCGGCTGGCCAGCGTCGCGCAGCAGCCGGCCCACCGGCACCGCCGCCAGGTGGTCGTCGCGGAGCTCGCGAATTAGCCTGCCGAGCAGTCCCTGGACCTCGCTGCGGCTGGTCCAGCTGAGCTCGACCACCTCGCCGGCGCGGAGCGAGCCGGGCTGGTCTCCCCGATCATCGAGCTTGACCGCGCCCGCCACCAGCCGCCCGCCGGCACCGTGCGCAAGCCACCATTGACCGACGCTAGGGCCACTCGAGACATAGATGAAGTGATGCCGGAAGCCCATCGAGCTGACGAGTCGCCGGAGCTGACCGGAGGTCCCCAGCCATCTCACCAGGCCGCCTTTGCCAAGCCGAGGCACACATTGATCGCCGTAGCTGAACACGCGGGGCGCGACCGGCGAGGAGGCTTTGTCGAGTGCAAACGAGACGTGGATGCCTTCCGCGGAGAGCGCATCGGCCAGCCGCGGGATCGCGGCAGCGGGGGCCTCGACCAGCACCCCCACCTCGGGCCGAGTGGTCGGGACCGCGGTCACGGGGCGCATGT
>JAFAZB010000191.1 GCA_019240015.1 Solirubrobacterales bacterium | reverse complement strand
CACTTCGCCGCCCATCACATTCCCAAGCTCGAGCTGCTCGGCCAGGATTCTCCGTACGTTCGCACCTCCAACGGCCAGTTCTCGATCGCGGTCAGCGACCTGGAGGTACGCCTGCCGGTGCACGAGGTTCCGGGCGCCCCCGGCACTCCTTCGATCGTGACCCGTCCGAAGCCGCATTTCGATCCCTACGCCGGCTGCGGGGTCCCGACCTCGAGCATCAACCGCCGCGGCACGCACGCCTCCCGCCGCGGGGTGGTGCTAAGCGGCACGGCCGGCGAGAAGCCGTGCGCTTACGCCAGCACCGCGAGCCGCCGACGGCAGCGAGTGGTCCACGTCTACCTCAGCATCTATCGCACCCTCCGCCACGGTCGCTGCCGCTTCCTGCTCGCCAACGGCAAGCTGAGCCGACCCCGCTCATGCAACCGCCCGGTCGAGCTGCTGGCGCGGGGCACGAGCCGCTGGACCTTGCGCCTGCGGATCCCGATTCCACGCGGGCACTACCTGGCGCGGACCGACGCGGTCGACGCAACGCGCCGCCACCAGCGACGCAGCGCCGCGGTCGCATTCAGCGTCACTTAGCGCTCTCTCACTGCACTTAAACCGAACCATCACACGCCCCACGGCGAGACGAGCCTATTGTGGCCCCGTGGGCGCGATCACTCAGCCGCCGAGCTGGCCCTCCGACCCGGGCCACCGCGAGGCGATCGACACGCTGCTCGTGATGGCTGAGGCCGAGGAGCGCTGGGGCGAGCGGCGCCGCGCTGCCGACCTGCTCGACAACGTGGAGCGGATCGTCGGCGCGCTGCCTCGGCCCTACGCCCACCTGCGCCGCCGGACCCGCCGTCCCCCGCGCCGGCACGGGGGTGGCTGAGCCCGCCCGCCGTCCCGCCGCGGCCGCCGGGATACCGGCGGGTCAGAACCGTCGTAGAGTGCAACCATGCTCTGGTTGCTACGGCACGCCGAAGCGGCCGACGGGCCAGCCGATGACGAGCGCCCGCTGACCGAGCGCGGCGTCCGTCAGGCCGACGCGGCGGGCTTGGCGCTGGCGCGCCTGGGCGCCAACGTCGACAGCTGCCTGTCCTCGCCCAAGCTGCGGGCGCTGCAGACGGCGCAGCGCGCCTGCGAACCGCTGGGGATCGAGGTCACGATCGAGCCAAGGCTCTCGGGTCAGCCGTTCGACGTCCAGGAGCTGACCGCCGGACTCGGCGACGTGCTGTTGGTCGGGCACGATCCCTCGTTCTCCTTGACGCTCCACGACCTGACGGGCACCCAGGCGAGGATGCGCAAAGGAGGCCTCGCGGCGATCTCGAAGGGCGAGCTGGTGACGCTGCTGCGCCCGAGCGAGCTTGCGGCGATCGCGACCGCCGACGAGGCGATCGCGTGACCGATCGGGCGCTGCAGTCTTTGGACGCCCCCGCCGCGACCACCGACGGGCGGCCGACGGCGCCAAAGCTCTCCGATCCCTCCCTCTATACGAACCGCGAGCTGTCCTGGCTCGACTTCAACGACCGCGTGCTGCAGCTCGCTGAAGACGAGTCGCTGCCGCTGATCGAGCGGGTCAAGTTCCTGGCGATCTTCGTCACGAACCTCGACGAGTTCTTCATGGTCCGGGTCGCCGGGGTCCACGATCAACTCGACGCCCGGATCGATGCCCGGGGACCCGACGGACTGTCTCCCAGCGAGACGCTCGAGCGGATCGCGGACCGGGTGCGCGAGCTCGATCAGCGCCACGCCCGCCAGTACTCCGAGGTGATCCGTCCCGCGCTGACCCGGCGGGGGATCAAGATCATCGGTTGCGCCGAGGCGAGCGCGCCCGCCGGCGCGATCGAGCGTCACTTCCGCGAGCAGATCTTCCCCGTGCTGACGCCGTTGGCTGTCGGTCCCGGGCGTCCTTTCCCGTATATCTCGAACCTCTCATTGAGCTTGATCGTGAGGCTCAACGACCCCGAGCTCGACAGCGACGTGTTCGCCCGGGTGAAGGTCCCGAAGGAGGTGCTACCGCGGTTCGTGGAGATCACCAAGGACACGTTCATCCCGCTCGAGGAGATCATCGCCGCCAACCTCGGGGCGCTGTTCCCCGGCATGGAGATCGTCAGCTTCGACCTGTTCCGGGTCACGCGCGACGCCGACTTCGAGGTCTCAGACGAGGCCGATGACCTGCTCCAGGCGGTCGAGGACGAGCTGCGCCGGCGCCGCTTCGGCGAGGTGGTGCGGCTCGAGGTCGGCGCCAGCATGGAGCCGGCGCTGCGCACTCGGCTGATCGAATGGCTCGCCGTCGACGAGGTCCAGGTCTACGACGTCGACGGAATGCTCGACCTCGGCGACCTGTGGGAGCTCGCCGGCCTCGAGGGGCACTCGGAGCTCCGCCAGGCGCCATGGACGCCGCTCACCCATCCGGCTTTCCGCTCGGAGCCGAGCGACCGCGACGACCAGCCCGACGTGTTCGAGGCGATGCGCGCCACCGACGTCCTCGTCCACTATCCCTACCACTCGTTCTCGAGCAGCGTCGAGCGATTCGTCAAGCAGGCCGTCGACGATCCCAGCGTGCTTGCGATCAAGATGACCGTGTACCGCACCTCGGACGACTCGGCGCTGGTCCCGTCGCTGATCCAGGCGGCCGAGCGGGGCAAGCAGGCGGTCTGCATGGTCGAGCTCAAGGCACGCTTCGACGAGCGGCTCAACATCCGCTGGTCCCGCGCGCTGGAGGAGGTGGGGGCACACGTCGTGCACGGGATCCCGGGGCTCAAGACGCATGCCAAGGCGATCCTCGTGGTGCGCCGTGAGCGCGAGGGA
>JAFAZB010000139.1 GCA_019240015.1 Solirubrobacterales bacterium | reverse complement strand
AGCACACCGGCGCGCTGGTCGACCAGCTCGGGCGGGAGACGCTCGGGTGGGCGACCGTCAGGCGGGCGGCGTTCGAGTCGCAGGGAGCGGACGTGCGCGAGATGTGAGCGCTAGCCGGGCCGGTCTTGCGCGGGCGCAAGGCGGGCCCGTAACAGCTCGGCGTGGCGCTCCTGGATCTCGCGGCTCAGGCGCTGGAACTCGGTCAGCAGCTGGAGCTCCTGATCGCTGTAGCGCTCGACCACCTCGCCGGCGAGCTCCATGAGCGGCCCGAACAGCTCCCAGCCGAGCTCCCTGGCCCGGTCGGTGAGCTCGGCGAGCACGCGTCGCCGGTCGCTCGGGTCGGCTACGCGCTGCACGTAGCCGGCCCGCTCGAGGCGATCGAGCACCGCCGTCACGGCGCCGCTTGTCAGCCCACTCTCCCGCGCCAGCTCGCCGGCGCTGACCCGGCCATGCTGGTCGAGGATGTCCAGGCAGCGGCCGTCGGTCCGATTGACCCCGAGCAGCTGGGCGACGAGGTCGTCGATCGTATCCGTGGCACGCTGGTTTGCCCGCACCGCGTCGGTCAGTCCCTGGAGCAGCTCCGCGCGACTCGGCGCTCGCGCGGGTGCGGCTTGCGCGTCCGCCTGCTCGCCAGGCGAGACGGGGAGGATCTCTCTTGACATTTGAATATTTCAATTACTAAGATGCATAACGATCAAAACATGTTACAGCGAGGTGACCGAGGCATGCAACAAGCGATCGAGGCCGATGGCCTCGTGAAGTCCTACCCGAAGGGCGTCACGGCGCTCGACGGCTTGTCGTTCGAGGTCCAGCAGGGAACGGTGTTCGGCTTGCTCGGGCCAAATGGCGCGGGCAAATCGACCGCGGTCAAGATCCTCACCACGCTTACGCGCCCCGACCAGGGGCGGGCCAGCGTGGCGGGGCTCGACGTGGTCGCGCAACCGGACCTGGTCCGGCGGGCGGCCGGCGTCGTCGCCCAGGGGTCCGGAGTCGACGTGCAGGCGACGGGGCGCGAGAACCTCCGGCTCCAAGGTCAGGTGTATGGAATGCGCGGGCGCTCCCTGGAGCGGCGGGTGGGCGAGCTGCTGGAGCGCTTCGGCCTCGCGGACGCCGCCGACCGGATCGCGCGCGGCTACTCGGGCGGCATGCAGCGCCGGCTCGATATCGCGATGGCGCTCGTGCACGACCCCACGGTGCTGTTCCTCGACGAGCCGACGACCGGCCTCGACCCCGAGGTCAGAGCCGAGATGTGGAGCGAGATCTCGGGTCTCGCAGCCGGGCAGGGCAAGACCGTGTTGCTGACCACCCACTACCTCGAGGAGGCCGATCAGCTGGCGGCCCGCCTGGCGATCGTCGATCGCGGCAGGATCGTCGCCCAGGGGTCGCCCGAGGAGCTCAAGCGCGAGCTCCGCGGCGATGCGATCCAGGTCGAGCTGGCGAGCGACGGCGCCCCGGAGCAGGCCCCCGACGGATCCGCGCCGAGCGCGATCGACGGCCTGCCGGGGATCCGCGAGGTCGCCCTCGAGGGCCGGATGCTGCTCGCCCGGGCCGACGACGGCGGCCGCGCGGTGCCGGCGCTGCTCCAGGCGCTCGAGGCGCACAGCGTCGCCGTGGCTTCGGTGCGCGTCGCGCGGCCGTCGCTCGACGACGTCTATCTCAGATACACGGGCCGCACGTTCGATGCGGCCGAAGCCGAGGCTGCGGAGGTGAGCCGATGACGCTCGTTCGACAGACCCTGTACATGACCGTCCGCCACCTGCGGGAGCTGTCGCGTCAACCCTGGTTCGTCGGCGTGACGCTCGTGCAGCCGGTGATCTGGCTGCTGCTGTTCGGGGCGCTGTTCAAGCGAATCGTCGACATCCCCGGCTTCCACGGGCACTCCTACATCGCGTTTCTCGCTCCCGGCGTGGTGGTGATGACCGCGATGTTCAACTCGGCATGGAGCGGCATGGCGCTGATCGAGGACCTGAACCGAGGCGTGACCGCCCGCTTTCTGGTCTCGCCGGTTGCGCGCCAGGCGCTGATCGCCGGTCGCCTGGTCAAGGAGGCGGTGGTGGTCGTGATCCAGTCGCTGATCATCGTCGTGCTGGCGCTGATCGTCGGGGCCAGCTTCCCCGGCGGGCCCGGGGGCGTGGCGGCGCTGTTCGCGGTCTCGGCGCTGCTCGGGGCGACGTTCGGCGGTCTGTCGAACGGGTTCGCGCTGATCATGCGACAGGAGGAGGCGCTGATCGGCGCGGTGCAGTTCATCGTGCTGCCGCTGACCTTCCTCTCCTCGACGTTCCTTCAGCCCAACCTGATGCCGTCGTGGATTCGTCACGTGGCTGACTTCAACCCGGTCAACTGGGCCGTCGTGGCCGGGCGCGCCGCGACCTCGGCGTCCCCGGACTGGGGGCTGGTCGCCTCGCGGGCCGGCTTTTTGGCGCTGCTGCTCGCGCTGTGCCTGGCGTTCGCGACGCGGGCGTTCCAGAGCTACCAGCGATCGGTGTGAGCCAGCCGGTGGGCCGCGCCGGCGCGGGCTCTACGTGCGCGCCGGTGCGCCGGTACCGGCCGGTGCAATGCCACGGACCAGCGCCCGCATGCGCTCGCGCGGCGCCTCCAACCCGAGCCGGCGCAGCAGTTCCTCGGCGACGGCTACGTAGTCAACGCCCAGGTCGGGCCGGTAGTCGAGGATCGACAGCGCCCGTTCGGCCGACTCGGCATAGGCGATCGACGCCCGGATCGTGGTCTCGATCAGCTTCTCGCCGAAGTGCTGGTGCAGCGAGTCAAACGCCTCCCGGGAGTGACGCGTCCGCATGTCGGCGATGTTCAGGACGATGCCGAGCAGTTCGAGCTCGGGGTTGAGCCCGTCGCTCGCGAGCTCGATCACCTCGAGCGCCTGCTCGACGCCCTGGAGGGCGAAGTACTGGGCCTCGGCTGACAGCAAGGCATAGTCGGAGGCCACCAGCGCGTTGACGGTCAGCAGACCCAGCGACGGCGGACAGTCGATCAGGATCAGCTCGTAGCTGTCCTTGATCGCGCGCAGCGCGCGCTTCAGCGTCAGCTCGCGGCCCATCTTTCCGCCGAGCGCCAGCTCTGCCTCCGCCAGCCCGAGGTTGGCCGGGATGATGCCCTCGTGGATCGCCTCGCGCGCCTTGGCGCGGCCGGACAGGACGTCGCCGATCGTGGGCGAGGCGTCCGGGTCGACGTCGAGGTAGTCGGACAGGTTTCCCTGGGGATCGAGGTCGATGGCGAGCACGCTCAGATCGATCCGACGCATGGCATCGGTGAGCGTCCGGACCGCCGTCGTCTTGCCGGTGCCGCCCTTCTGGGAGAGAACCGCGATCGTGGCCGACATCCGGGCCTGACTATAGGCGAGCGGCTATCGAGCCGCCGCTGCGCTTCAGGCCGCCGCGGGTCAGCGCGCCCGAGCGCTGCTGCCGCGCTCGGAGCTGCGGCCGTAACGCATTCCGGAGATCACCGGAACGTTGATGAAGTGCAGGTGATGGCGGCCGATGACGACCTCGTCGCCGTCCGCGAGCGTGCTCCACTCGACCCGCTCGCCGTTGACGAACACGCCGTTCAGACTGCGATCGTCGAGCACTCGCAGACCGTCGGGCTGGCGCACGATCAGCGCATGGCGGCGAGAGACCGTGGGATCGTCGAAGCGGATGTCGGCCGCCAGGCTGCGGCCGATCCTGGTCCACTCGCGCTGCAGCGCGTACGCGACCACGTCCTCGCCGCTCGACCGATACGCCAAGTACTGGCCGGGTTCATCGAGCCCATCCCGGAGCTCGTCG
>JAFAZB010000137.1 GCA_019240015.1 Solirubrobacterales bacterium | reverse complement strand
GCGCTGTCGGCGCTCGGCTGCCTGCTGGTGGTGCGGGCCTACCAGCCCGGGGCGCTCGACGGGATCGGGATCGCGGAGGCGTTCGCATCCGCGATCACGTTCGCGGTCTATCTGTTCGCCAGCGAGCAGGCCGGCCAGCGTTACGCGCCCGCCACGACGCTGGTGTGGGGCTTCGGCCTCGCGAGCGTGTTCTGGGCGATCACCCAGCCTCCGTGGAGCTTTCCGCTGCACACGCTGTCCTCGCCGCGCGACCTGGCGTTCGCGGCCTACGTGGCGATCGGCGGCACGCTGATCCCGTTCGCGTGCATGATCGCGGCGGTCCGCCATCTGCCGGCGCCCAGGGCGGCGGTCGTGGCCACGCTCGAGCCGGTGCTCGGGGCCGTGCTCGCCTGGCCGATCCACGGCCAGGCGCTGTCGGCGGTCCAGATCGCGGGCGGGCTGGTGGTGATCGGCGCGATCGTCTGGATCCAGTCCCAGCGCCCGGCGCTCGAGGTCGAGCTGGCGCCCGCCTACGGCACCCCTCGGCGGGGCAGGGCCGCGGAGCGGGCCACGCCCGGCGCGGTCGAGTAGCCTCGCGCGGCTATGGCTGAGATCGAGCCCCTGCGAGCGCTCCACTACGACCTCGCCAGGACCGGCGGCCTTCAGGACGTGGTGGCGCCTCCCTACGACGTGATCGATGCCGAGCAGCGTCGCGCACTGGCGGACCGCTCGCCTTACAACGTCGTCCGGATCGACCTCCCTCAAGGCGGCGAGGACCGCTACCAGCGGGCGGCCCAGGAGCTGACGGCCTGGCGCCGGGACGGGGTCGTGGTGCAGGACGAGCAACCGGCGCTGTGGCCGCTGGCGCAGGACTACACCGGCCCCGACGGCCGGCCCCGGACGCGGCGGGGACTGCTCGCGCGGGTGCGCGTCGAGCAGTACGGCGCGGGCCGGATCAGACCGCACGAGCGAACCCATCCCGGCCCCAGGGAGGACCGCCTGCGGCTGACCCGCGCGACGCGGGCCAATCTCTCGCCGATCTTCGCGCTGTTCTCCGATCCGGACGGGAGCGCCTGGGCGCCGCTGGAGTCCGAGCTCGGAGACCCACCGTGGGCGCAGGCCGGCGAGCAGGATGGAACGGTCAACCGGCTGTGGCGGGTGCACGCGCCGGACGCGATCGCGGCCGTCAAAGACGCGCTCGCGGGGACCGAGCTGCTGATCGCCGACGGCCACCACCGCTACGAGACCGCCCGCGTGTACGCCGAGGAGCTGGGCGGGGACGGGCCACACCGCTACGTGCTGATGTGCCTGGTAGCGATGGAGGATCCGGGGCTGACGGTGTTTCCCACCCACCGCCTGCTTCACGATCTGCGTCCCGACCAGCACGAGGCGCTCGCGCGGGCGCTCCGCCGGGACTTCGAGATCGAAGCGCTACCGGACACCTCCCGGCTCGCGCCGCGCGCGGACGGCGCGCTGCGCCTCGGCTACATCGACTCCCACTTCCGCAAGCCGTTCATGCTGACGCTCCAGGACCCCGGCATCGCCGATGCGGCGCTCGCCGGGCACGCCGAGCCGTATCGCCGGCTGGACACCGCCGTGCTGGAGGCGCTGGTGTTGAAGGGCGCGCTTCAGATGAGCGATCACGACATCGACGAGCTCTCCCAGCTCGGCTACGCGCGCGACTTCGAGCAGGCGCTCGAGCAGGTCCTCTCGGGCGCTTACGACGCCGCGTTCTTCATGGCGCCGACCCCTGTTCAGCGGGTCCAGGAGGTCGCCTCCGCGGGCGAGAGCATGCCTCCCAAGTCGACGTACTTCTTCCCCAAGGTCCCCACCGGGCTGCTGTTCAACCCGCTCGCGTAGGGCTAGGCCGACCTGCGCGTCGGGCTAGCGCGGGTACCTGCCGCCGTCGAGCGTCAGCACCTGGTTGGTCAGGTAGCCGTTGCGCAGCACCGCGCACGCCAGGTCGGCCACCTCCTCGGGCTGCCCGACCCTGCCCACCGGGACCGCGCCGGCGAGCCGTTCGGGATCATCGGGGAGCATCGCCGTCTCGATGAACCCGGGCGCGATCGCGTTGACGGTGACGCCGTCCGCGGCGACCCGGTTGGCGAGGAAGTGGGCGATCCCGTGCAGCGCCGCCTTCGAGGCCGCATAGTCCGGGCCCACGATTCCGCCCGTGAGGCCCGCGAGCGAGGAGATGAACAGGATCCGCCCGAAGCCCCGCTCGCGCATCCCGGGCAGCGCTCGCTGCGCCAGCAGGAACGGGGCGCGCGCGTTGATCGCCAGCGTGCGATCGAACGCGGCGGCCTGAAGCTCTTCGTAGCCGGTCACCCGCGCCACGCCATGGTTGGCGATCAGCAGCTCCACCGGGCCGAGCTCCCGCGCCACGGCGTCCACGAGCTGCGCGGGGGCCTCGGGCTGCGCCAGGTCGGCTCCAAAGCAATGCGTGCGCCCGCCGCCCGCTGCGATCTCTGCCGCCAGCGCGCGCGCCGCATCGGCGCTGGCGCCATAGCCGACGGCGAGCGTCGCCCCGTCTCGCGCGAGCGCCCGGCAGATCGCCGCGCCGATCCCCCCGCTTGCGCCGGTGATCAGCGCCACGCGTCCGGCCAGCGGCGAGGGTTCAGACCCACTCAGCTCAGCCCACCACCTCGACGCCGGCCTCGCGCAGCTCCGCGACGGCGCGCTCGCCGTCGCCCGGCGCCACTTCCACCGCGCGCGACGCGTCGCGGTGCACCACCACCTCGAACCCGGCCCGACGGGCGTCGAGCGCGGTTGCCTTGACGCAGTAGTCGAGCGCCAGTCCGGCTACGTGCAGCGTCTCGATGTGGCGCTCGCGCAGCACCGCCTCGAGCCCGGTCTGCTCGAACCCGGAGTATCCCTCCCGGTCGGGGGCCTGGCCCTTGTCGAGGACCAGCTCGATCGCGCTCTGATCCAGCCGGCGGTGCAGCTGCGCGCCGTCGCTGTCGCGGACGCAGTGCACCGGCCAGCGGCCGCCGTTGACCGCGAACGACCGGTGCTCGGGCGGGTGCCAGTCGCGGGTGGCGATCACGAGCGCAACCCCCCGCATGAGCTCGTTGACCGGCTCGATCACCGCGTCCCCGTCCGGCACCGGGAGCGCCCCGCCGGGACAGAAGTCGTTCTGTACGTCGACCACGATCAGGGCCTCCATGGCCGCGAATATAGTCAGACGATGTCGCTCGACACGGGTTCGATTCGCGACGAGCTACGTCGGGTGCTGCTCACGCCAGGGGAGGCGATGAGCGTCGAGGTCCCCGGCCGCACCGAGGCCGCGGTGCTGGTCACGCTGTTCGTCTCAGACGGCCAGCTGCACTCCGTGTTCACCGAGCGGCGTCACGATCTGCGCCGCCATGGCGGCGAGATCTCGTTCCCGGGCGGTCGCCACGACGAGGGCGACGGCGACCTCGAGCGAACCGCGCTGCGCGAGGCGGAGGAGGAGATCGGGCTGCCCGCCGGCGAGGTGGAGGTCCTCGGAGCCCTGCGACCCACGCCGACGATGGTGAGCGGCTACGCGGTGTACCCGTTCGTGGGAATGATCGAGCCCGGACGCGCCTGGCGACTCAGCGCGCGAGAAGTCGCACAGGTGCTCGAGCTCTCGCTGCCGGCGCTCCGCGCGGGCTATGGGCAGCGGCGCCTGGTGCGCCGGGGGATCCCGATCCGCACCGACACCTACCTGGTCGGCGAGCACCTGATCTGGGGCGCGACCGCCCGGATCCTGCGCGACCTGCTCGAGCGGGTCGGCCCGCTGCTGTAAGGGTGCCTGTTCGGGGGCGCGCATGCGCGCCCCCGCCGGCGCCGCATGCGGCGCCGGGCGCGCGGCGCATGCGCCGCGCGCTCTCGCGCTCTAGTCCTTCTCGATCGGGACGTTGACGAGGTTGCCCCACTCGGTCCACGAGCCGTCGTAGTTCTTGACGTCGTCCTCTCCCAGGAGCTCGTGGAGCACGAACCAGGTGTGCGCCGAGCGCTCGCCGATCCGGCAATAGGCGATGATCGGCTCGCCCTCCAGCACGCCCTTGCCGCCGTAGAGCTCGCGCAGCTCGTCGGCGGACTTGAAGGTGCCGTCCTCTTTGACGGCCTGCGCCCACGGAATCGACTTCGCCCCCGGGATGTGGCCCGCGCGCTGTGCGCCCTCGTTCTCGTAGCCCGGCATCGCGATCAGCTCGCCGGAGAACTCCTGCGGCGAGCGGACGTCGACCAGCTTCTTCGAATCGTCGAGCGCCGCCAGTACCTCGTCGCGCTTGGCGCGGATCGCGTCGTCGCCGGGCCTGGCCGAGAACGTGGCCGGCGGGTGGCTCGGGACGTCGGTGCTCGTGACCCGTCCCTCGCCCAGCCACCGCTCGCGCGGACCGTTGAGGAGCTTGACGTTGTGGTGGCCGTAGTACTTCAGATACCAGTAGGTGTAGGCGGCGAACCAGTTGTTGCGGTCGCCGTAGAGGACGACGGTGTGCTCGTCGGAGATCCCGCGCGAGCCCATGAGCGCGCCGAACTCGCCGGGTCCGAGGAAGGAGCGGCGGACCTGGTCCTGCAGGTCGGCGCGCCAGTCGAACCCGATGGCGCCGGGGATGTGCGCCTCGGCGTACAGGCCGGGGTTCTCGTCGACCTCCACGATGCGGATCGAGGGGTCGTCGAGGTGCTCCTCGACCCAGTCGGTCTCCACGAGCACGTCGTTGGCGTA
>JAFAZB010000085.1 GCA_019240015.1 Solirubrobacterales bacterium | reverse complement strand
CGTCTGGACCGGAGGCCGTGGCCTGGCCGCCGAAATCGGTGAACCTCCCGCCGGCCTCCTCGACGATCACCTGCGGCGCGGCCAGATCCCACAGCTCGACGACGGGATCGAGGCCGATCTCGACGGCCCCTTCGGCGACCAGCATGTAACCCCAGAAGTCGCCGTAGCCCCTCGTCCGCCAGCATCTGCTCGCCAGCTCCGCCAGCGCGTCGGGCCGTCCGATCTCCCGCCACTCCTCGAGACCCGCGAAGCACAGCTGGGCGTCGGTCAGCTCCCGGATCGCGGACACTTGCAGGCGACGCGGCTGGTCGCGAAGGCCGTCGTCGACGAACGCACCCGTCCCGCGGGAGGCCCACCAACGACGGCAAAGCGCCGGGGCTGACACCACGCCAACGACCATCTGGTCCCGCTCCTCCAGCGCGAGCAGGGTGGCCCACACCGGAACCCCGCGCACGTAGTTCTTGGTGCCGTCGATCGGGTCGACGATCCAGCGCCGGGAGCTGTCAGGCGCCGTGGAGGCGCCGTACTCCTCGCCGAGCAGCGAGTCCTCGGGGCGCTCGGCGGTCAGCCGCTCGCGGATCGCGTGCTCGACCGCCCGGTCGGCCTCGGTCACGGGCGTCAGGTCGGGCTTGGTCTCGATCGCCAGGTCGGCGGCCCCGAAGCGACTCAGCGTGATCTCGTCCGCCAGATCGGCGAGCGCCAGCGCCAGTGCCAGATCATCGGCGATTGACACGGCGCCGGATCCTAGTGACCCACTGCTCTAGGCTGGTGCCGGGATGGCGCCAGACGACCTCCAGCGTGAGACCACCGAGTTACTCCAGCGTCTGGTTCGGTTCAACACCGTCAACCCCCCGGGCGATGAGCGAGCGGCGATCGAGCATCTGGAGCGCCAACTGGCAGACGCGGGGATGCGCACCGAGCTACTCGGGGTCAGCGAGGAGCGACCCAACCTGATCGCGGAGCTCGAGGGCCGCTCCGACGGACCGACGCTCTGCTACCTGGGGCACGTGGACACCGTGCTCGCCGATCGCGCGGAGTGGCACCACGATCCGTGGTCGGGCGAGCTGGCCGATGGCTTCCTGTGGGGCAGGGGAGCGCTCGACATGAAATCGCAGGTGGCCGCCGAGGCGGTGGCCGCGGCGGCGCTGGCGCGGGAGGGGTGGCGACCGAGCAGGGGACGGCTGCGGCTCGTGTTCGTCGTCGACGAGGAGACGGGCGGCGAGGTGGGCGCGAGGTGGTTGACCAACGCGCATCCGGACAAGGTCCGCTGCGACATGCTGCTCAACGAGGGCGGCGGCGAGGTATTCGAGTACCGCGGACGGCGCCGCTACGGCGTGTGCTGCGCGGAGAAGGGCATCTTTCGGTTCACGATCACCGCGCGGGGCACGGCCGGGCACGCGTCGCTGCCCAAGACCGGTGACAACGCGCTGCTGAAGCTTGGCCCGGTCTTGCAGCGCCTCGCCGAGCAGCCTCGTTCGTTCGCGGTTACCGAGGCTCCCGCAGCGCTGCTCGCCGGCCTGGGCGAAGATCCAGTCGAGCCCGCCACGGCGCTCGACCGGATCGCCGACTCGGAGCCGGCGCTGGCGACGCTGCTCGAGCCGATGCTAGGGATCACGTTGGCCCCGACGATGGCGCGGGCGTCGGAGAAGATCAACGTGATCCCTTCCCGCGCGCAGCTGAAGGTGGATTGCCGGGTGCCTCCTGGCTTGGGCGAGGACGCTGCTCGTGGTCGGATCGGCGAGGTCCTCGGTGACGCCGCGGGGGAGCTTCAGATCGAGTTCACCGAGACCGTGACCGGAAACGGCTCGCCCATCGACAGCCCGCTGATGCGGTCGATCGAGCGCTGGGTGAGTGCCAACGATCCCGGCGCCGAGGCGGTCCCCGTGATCCTGCCGGGCTTCTCCGACTCGCGCTGGTTTCGCGACGCGTTCCCGGATTGCGTGGCATACGGTTTCTTCCCGCAGTTCCACATGACCCTGCTCGAGTCAACGCCGCTCGTTCACAGCGCGAACGAGCGAATCGACGTCCGCGACCTGGGGTTCGCGACCCGCTTCTACGCCGAGCTCGCCCGCGAGCTGCTGGATTGAGCCCGGTTCGGCCCCGGCCGCCGGCACTAGCGGGGACGCCTGGCCGAGCTCGCGCGTGGAGCGCGGTAGGAGCGCCAGCGCCAGCAGCACCAAGCCGACCGCGCTCCCCGCTCCGAGCACCACCCGCGGCCCCAGCTGGGCCGCCAAGGGCCCGGCCAGGAAGTAGCCGAGCGGAAGCAACGCCAGCGAACCCATCCAGTCGTATGCGCTGACCCGCGAGAGCGCGGCCGGTGGAACGTGATGCGCGAGTGCGGTCTCCCACCAGATCATGAACAGAGCGAATCCGAACCCGGTGGCGAACGCGCAGGCCGTGACCGCCACCAGCGGCGAGCCCGCCGCGAGCGCGCCGGCCTCCACGGGCCAAGCCAGCACCAGCAACAGCCCGGTTCGCAGCGGCCGGGCAGGTCTGAACCGCAATCCCGCCAGCGCGCCGCACACCGCGCCCGCTCCGCCCACGCTCTCCAGCAGGCCGAACACCCCGGCGCTCCCGTACACGTCGCGGGTGATCACCGGCGCCAGGGCATACCACTGCGCGTACACGCACAGGACCGCGCCTGCGAACGCCGCGATCGTGACCCACACCCAGCTTCTCGCGCGGACCTCGCGCCACCCCGAGCGGAGCTCTCGCATCACGGTCGCGGTCGCGGGCGCCTCCCCGCGCGGGCGGGCACGTACCCGCCGCAGCAGCAGCGCGCTGAGCAGGAAGGTGGCCGCGTCGAGCGCAAACGCTTCGCCGGCGCCGAACCCCAGCACCAGCGCGGTGGCGAGCGCGGGACCGAGCATGAACGCCAGATTCGCGGTCGACTCGGTCAGTGCCCGGGCGTCCTGGATCAGGTGCTCGGGCACGGTCTGCGGGAGCAGCCCCGCGTACGCGGGCTGGAAGAAAGCCTGCGCTGCCCCGAACAGCGCTTCGATCGCGACCATCTGCCAGACCCGCACCAGGCCGGTGAAGATCAGCACCGCGAGCGTCGCATGGAGCGCGGCCCGCGCTAGATCGGTGGCGATCATGATCCGCTGCCGGGGCAGGCGGTCCGCCCACACGCCCCCGAACAGGATCAGCGCCACCAGTGGCAGCATCTGCGCGCCCAGGATCAGCCCGAGATCGGTCGGTGATCCGGTCAACCGAGTGACGAACAGCGCCAACGCGACGAGCACCACCTGGTCGCCGACGACGCTGGCCGACTGACCCAGGAACAGATATCGAAAGTCTGGATGGCGCAGGACGCGCAGGTACGAACTCACGGCACACTCTCAACGGACGCTTGCGGACTGGGGCAGCCGCCGCGGCTTTCAGCCGCCGACGGCGTGCGGAGAAGCGGTCAGTAACGAGTGCTAGCGAGCATCGCGAGCGCAGCGTAGCACCGCCAATAGACTCCGCCCATGGCGACCGAGGTCTCCACGCGGCTGGACCCGGCGATCTTCAGGCTGCCAGTCGAGCGGATTCGCGCCGGCTACTACTCGGACGCGTACTTCGTCCACACCAAGACGCTGCTGGAGGCCGAGGGCCATCACCCTCGGGTGACGATGCAGGTCTTCCAGAAGCACGACTCGGTGCTCGGCGGGATCGATGAGGCGATCGCGATCCTGCGCACCTGCTCCGGTCGCGCCGCCGACGGCGGCTGGGTGCCGGGCTGGGATCAGCTCGAGGTCCAGGCGCTACGCGAGGGCGACCGGATCGCGCCCCGCGAGACGGTACTGACGATCGAAGGCGACTACAGCCTGTTCGCGCACCTGGAGACGGTTTATCTGGGCGTGCTGGCGCGGCGCTCGCTGATCATGCGCAACGTGCGAGGGGTCGTCGACGCCGCGCGGGGCAAGCCGATCTTCTACTTCCCCGCCCGCCACGACCACTGGCTGGTGCAGACCGGCGACGGGTGGAGCGCGCATGTCGCGGGGGCGATCGGGGTCTCGACCGATGCACAGGCCTCCTGGTGGGGCGGGCGCGGCATCGGCACCGTGCCCCACGGGCTGATCGCGGCCTACGGGGGCGACACGGTCAAGGCCGCGGTGAAGTTCGCCGAGCGCTTTCACGCCGAGATGAACATCACCGTGCTGGTCGATTTCGAGAACGACTCGGTCAAGACGGCGCTCGCGGTCGCGCAAGCGCTGGGGCCGAAGCTGTGGGGGGTCAGGCTGGACACCTCCGAGCAGCTCGTGGATCGCTCCCTGCACGGGGAGATGGGCGGCTTTACGCCGACCGGCGTCAATCCGCGGCTGGTCGAGAAGGTGCGTGGCGCACTCGACGGCGCGGGCTTCACCGGCGTCCGAATCGTCGCCAGCGGCGGCTTCAACGAGCCGCGAATCAGGCAGTTCGAGTCACACGGGATTCCGGTGGACGCCTATGGCGTCGGTTCCTCGCTGATCCGGGGAGAGAACGACTTCACGGCCGACGTGGTGATGGTAGAGGGACGCCCGTGCGCCAAGGTTGGGCGCGCGTACGCGCCCAACCCGCGGCTCGAACGCGTGCAGTGAGCGCCGCGCCGGGGACGAAACCGAGGCGCTGAGCGTTCACCCTGGACGGTTTGGGGGTTCAGTGATCGGCCGCTGCGGTCGATCACTGGGGAAGCGCCCATGACCCACGCCGGCTTCCTCGGATATCCAAATCTCTACGGATGGCTGCACGATTGGCTGCCGATCATCTTCATGGGGCTGCTCGTGTTCGCGGTGTTCTCGCTGATGCGACTGATGCCGCGCACCCGCCCGGAGGAGATCAGGCCCGACTCGGCACCTCCGATCCGCTGGTCGGAGATCGCCGGCGCCGACGAGGCCAAGGAAGAGCTGCGCGAGGTGGTCGACTACCTCCGCGATCCCGAGCACTTCCGTGAGCTCGGCGCGAAGGTGCCGAAGGGGATCCTGCTCCACGGTCCGCCGGGCACCGGCAAGACGCTGCTGGCGAAAGCGGTCGCGCACGAGTCGGGTGCCACCTTCTTCTCCCAGTCGGCGGCTTCGTTCGTGGAGATGTTCGTGGGCGTGGGCGCGGCTCGTATCCGGCGGCTGTTCCGCGCAGCCGGCAAGCGCGCGCCGGCGATCGTGTTCATCGACGAGCTCGATGCGATCGGCGGCCACCGTGGCCTCGACACCTCCGGCGAGCGCGACCAGACGCTCAACCAGCTGCTGGTCGAGCTCGACGGCTTCACGTCTCGCAAGGACGTGGTCGTGATCGCGGCGTCAAACCTGCTCGAGAAGCTCGACGGCGCGCTGCTGCGTCCCGGTCGGTTCGATCGTCAGATCTTCGTCTCGCCGCCCGACGTCGGCGGGCGGGAGCGGATTCTCGAAGTGCACACGCGCAACAAGCCGGTCGATGAGGACGTCGACTTCCAGCTGCTGGCGCGGCAGACCTCGGGACTGACCGGGGCCGACCTGGCGAACATCTGCAACGAGGCGGCGATCTTCGCGGGCCGGCGCCTCGCCAAGCGGGTAGCGATGGCCGATTTCGACGCCGCGATCGAGCGAGTCGTGGCCGGGATGCAATCGCGTCGCGCGCTGACCGACCACGAGAAGCGGGTGGTCGCCTATCACGAGTCCGGACATGCGCTGTGCGGCGAGCTGCTGCCTTCGGTCGACCGAGTTCATCGGATCTCGATCGTCCCCCGCGGCCGCTCCCTGGGATACACGCTCAACCTCCCCGAGGAGGATCGCTACCTGAAGACCCGCGAAGAGCTGATCGACTACATGACGATGCTGCTCGGGGGACGGGCGGCCGAGCAGCTCGTGTTTGGATCGATCACCACGGGCGCCTCGGACGACCTCAGGCGAGTCGCCGAGATCGCGCACGCGATGGTGCACGACTACGCGATGGGTACCGGCATCACCTCGCTGCGGGTCACCCCGGACGGCGTCTCCGAGGCAACGCGGAGGGTCCGCGACGAGGAGGTGCGAGAGCTCGCCGACGAGGCGTTCCGGGGCGCGCTCGCGATCGTCGACTCGCACCGCCCCGAGCTCGATGCGCTGGCCGCGACGCTGCTGGCCAACGAAGTGCTGGAGCGCGACGATCTGAACCGCATCATGGCCGGCGTGCCGAGCGCCGCTCCGAGCCGGCGTGGCGGCGGCCAGTTGGAGCTCGCCGCCGCGACCGCGGTCGCACCCGCGCAGGCGCGGAAACCTGGGGGACCGGATCGCCGAGACTAGACTGGGCGGCCGATGCTGTCCGCGATCGACCACGTCGGCGTTGCCGTCCAGGACATCGACGCAGCGCTGGCGCTGTACCGAGACGCGTTGGGGATGGCGCTCGTGCACCGCGAGCGCGTCGAGGAGCAGGGCGTCGACGCGGCGCTCCTCGACGTCGGCGACGGCCACGTGGAGTTGCTCCAGCCGCTCGGGTCGGACACCGCGGTGGCCAGGTTCCTGAGCCGGCGCGGCCCCGGGCTGCACCACGTCGCCTACCGGGTGCCGTCGGTGCAGCAGGCCTTGGACGCGTGCGCCGCCGCGGGCTTGCGCCTGATCGACGAGCAGCCTCGTAACGGGATCCGGGGCTCCCGAGTGGCGTTCCTTCACCCCTCCTCCACCGACGGCGTGCTGACCGAGATCGTGCAGCCGGCGCAGGGAGCGCACTGAGGTTGGCCGACGAGCGCCCACAGAGGATCAGCGTCGGCTTCCACGGCGGCCAGGTGCTGACCGCGCGAGTGGCGCCAAAGGAGCTCTCGCGCCTCCGCGACGCGCTCGGGACCTCGGGGTGGCACGAGCTGACCGCCGAGGACGGGACCGTGGCGCTCGATCTCGAGAAGGTGGACTACGTGCTCGTCGATCACGAGGGGCACCGCGTGGGGTTCGGCAGCTGAGCTAGGCGCTCGACCCTTCAGCGCACTGCGATGTGACCTTCGACGTGTGCGATCGCCGGGCCGTCGGCGACATGAAGGACGCGACAATTCGTCGGCCCGCAGCTGATCGCATCGGTCTGGGCGCCGCCCTCGGTGCTCACCAGCAGGTCCGATCCACGGGCGCCGGCGGCCAGCAACGCGGCCGACCCGATCCGCAGCACGACGTCGTCGCCGGGGTGGCGGTTGCCCGGCGTGAGGCGGTCAGCGACGAGCACCTCGAAGTTGCGGCGGTCCGGGATGAACGTCTCGCTCTCGACGCCGACGTCGTTGCCATGGGGAAGGCCCGAGCTGGCGACGAGCAGGGCCTGCCCCTGAGGGCCGAGCGCGAAGATGCGGCCACCCGTCTCGTCGGGCGCGATCAGGTCTCCGGCGAACCTGCCGAACGTCCTCGGCGCGACCGTGATCCCGCCCTCGACCCGCGGTGCGTCGTGGGTGATCGCGCTCACGGCGCCGTGGCAGCCGATCGCGTCGAGCGTGGTTCGAGGACCGGCGTTGACCGTGACCAGCAACCGGTAGCCGAACCGTCCAGTCTGGTCGAACGCGATCCCGTCGATCAGCCCCGGCGCGGTGATCCGCGCGAACCTGCGGAGCTGCCCGGTCGGGGAGATCGCGGAGACACCGCGCGGCGCCGCCAGCCGCAGCGCGTAGACCGTCCCCGCGCGGAAGCAGCTCCGCCCGCCGGGCAGCGCCGGGGCGATCGCGATGTACGGCTCCTCACCGCCCGGGCTCTTGTAGGCGCCCGGAAACGGCTTCACGCCGCCGGTGCGCGACAGCACCCAGAGCCGGCCGGCGGCAGCCAACACGAGCGAGCCATCGGCGCGGGGGCCGATCACGTCCAGCGGCCGTCGCACGTGGACAAAGGCGCTCCAGCGAGGCAGTACGGGCGCCGCCGCGGTGCGCGCCCGTTCGAGCGTGCCCGTGCCGCAGCCAGCGAGGCTCACGCCGGCGAGCAGCGCCAGCACGCCGAGGACCGTGCGGGCCCTGTGCGGCGCTGCCAGGCTGACGGGTCGGACGCGCACGGGTCCAAGTTACCCCGGGCGCCTGCGTACAGTCCCGCCGGTGTCGTTACAGCGAATCGACGACGCTGCGCTGCTCGCGGCGCGGACGCGCGGCCACGGTCGCCGCGCGGAGCAGGCCGTGGCCGCGTTCTCGCGAACCGGGGAGCACGGCGGATGCTGGCTGGCGCTCGGGCTGGCCGGGGCGGCGCTGAGTCGCGGGCAGCACCGTAGGCGAGAGTGGCTGCGCGGCGCGCGGATCGTGGCCGGCGCTTACGCGCTCAACTACCTCGTCAAGCTGGCCGTGCGCAGGCACCGGCCTGAGCTGCCGGGACTGCCACCGCTGACCGCGACCGTGTCCAGGCTCTCGTTCCCGAGCGCCCACGCCACCACCTCGTTCGCCGCAGCGCGCGCGTTCGCCGGGCTTGCACCGAAGGGGGTGCTCTATGGCCTCGCGACGGCGTTCGCGCTCAGCCGGCCGTATCTCGGGGTCCACTACCCCACCGACGTGGTCGCCGGCGCGGCGCTGGGGACCCTGGTCGCGCAGGCTTGGCCCGACGGGACCACACCCAGACCTGGCCGCTGAGCATGGGGAGAGCACCACGATGAAGGTGGGGATCGTGGGGCTGCCCAACGCGGGCAAGTCCTCGCTGTTCACCGCGCTCACCGGAGTGCAGGCCGAGGCCGCGAATTATCCGTTCACGACGATCGAGCCCAACCTGGCGATCGTCCCCGTCGCCGACCGCCGGCTCGACGCCGTCGCCGACACGCTGGGCGCCTCGAAGGTGGTCCCGGACACGATCGCGTTCCATGACATCGCGGGCCTGGTCGCGGGAGCGCATCGAGGCGAGGGGCTGGGGAATCAGTTTCTCGCCCACATCCGCGAGACGGACGCGATCGTGCACGTGGTCCGCGTCCACCGCGACGCGGGGGTGGTCCACCCCGAAGGGCGGGTCGACCCACTGGCCGACATCGAGACGATCGAGACCGAGCTGATCTACGCCGACCTCGAGCAGGCCGAACGCCGGCGGGAGCGGGTGGAGCGGGCGGCTAAGAGCGGCGAGCGGCGCGCCGTCGCCGAGCTCCGCTGGCTGGACGAGCTGATCGCCGCGCTGTCGGCGGGGCGGCCGGCCCGTGCCGTTCCACCGCCGTCAGAGGCGCTCGACGCGATCACCCTGCTGGGACCGCTGACGGCCAAGCCGGTGCTGTTCGTCGCCAACGTCGAGGAGGGCAGCGACGAGGTCCCGCCGGCGATCGTCGAGCACGCCGAGGCGCAGGGTGCGAGGGTGGTGGCGGTCCCGGCCCGTCTGGAGGCGGAGCTGGCGGAACTGCCCGAGCCGGAGGCCGCGGCGCTGCGCGCCGAGCTCGGGGTGGGAGAATCCGGACTCGAGGCGGTCGTGCGGGGCGCGTTCGGGCTGCTCGAGCTGGTCGCGTTCTTCACCGCCGCGCAGGACAAGCCCGCGCAATCCTGGCACCTGCGACGCGGGCTGTCCGTCTGGCATGCCGCCGGGCTGATCCACTCGGACATCCAGCGGGGATTCGTGAGGGCGGAGGTGATTCCGTGGGATCAGCTGGTCGCCGCCGGGGGCTACGGCGCAGCGCGGGAGCGCGGCGTCCTGCGCCTCGAGGGCCGGGGATACCCGGTCGCCGACGGGGACGTGGTGACCGTGCGCTTCACCCCGTAGCGGCGCTCT
>JAFAZB010000346.1 GCA_019240015.1 Solirubrobacterales bacterium | reverse complement strand
CGCTGGACCTTCTCCATCAACTCCTCCGCGTTCAGAGCGCTGTGGCGAATGCGGGTCACGTAGCGGCGGTGAAACAGAGGACCTGTCCCATCCTCGTAACCCTGCGCGTCGTCCGCGGCGACCCCGGCCGGGTAGGTGAGGAGCTCGGGCGCGTCCGCGGGGGGCGATTCCGCGGCTTCGCGGCGTCGCATGGGGGTAGTGCGCCACATGTAGTCCCAGGAGGTCAGCGCGATTCCGACCGGCCAGGTCGCAGCGGTCAACCAGCGTCGGGTGGCGGGAGGGCGTCTCGGCACCCCCTCTAGCTACCCAGCACGAATCCTCGACAACCTGTTTAGATTTAATGACACCATGCGTATTGACGTGATGAAACGCCGAACCAAGTCGCCTCTGACCCAGCGCCTGCACGACACCGGTCTCCGGGCCTGGCACATGCAGTGCCTGTCCCTCGGTTCGATCGGGCTGTGCGTCGGGCTGTGGATCCGGGCCAAGACCGTCGATCAGGACGAGCGCGGCAACGCCGAGCGCCGTGCCCTGTTCGTGGGCCTGTGGCCGCCCACGGTCTGGCTCATCGGCGACTCGCTCGCGCGCCTCGACTAGCTCGAGCGGCCCCGGACGGCCTCGGGACGGCCCCAGGCCGGCCGCGGATCAAGCGCCGGCGCGCCACACCCGCCGGCGCCCCCCACGCGCCGGCGCACCCGGGCCTCTAGATGATTGATTCCACGAAGGGGTAGGGCTATCGTCGTAGTTGGCTGACCACCCTGGGGCAGCAAAGACGGGCGATCGGGTGACGGTTACCAGGGCTTCCCGGCATTCGCGCCCGTACCAAGCTTGAGAGGCCGCTCCGTGTCGGGCGGCCTCGCTCGTCGGGGCGGAGTTCAGTGGCGCAGGTCGAAGTCGGCGGTGCTCATTGTCACCGTCGACCCTGGAGGGCCACGATGCTCGCCGACCTCGACCTGCTGCTCACGGCGGTGTTCGCCACCGCCGACGATCTCCTGCCCGAGAAGGACAGAAACGCCAGACGTAGCGTGACGGACGCGGAGGTCGTCACGCTCGCGGTCGCCCAGGAGATGATGGGAATCGATCACGACGCCGAGTTCCTCGCGATCGCGCACAAGCGCCTGCGGCACCTGTTCCCGAAGCTGCCCAAGCAGCCCGGCTACTGGAAGCGCCGGCAGCGATGCTCGGACACGATCGAGTGGCTGATCAGCATATTCGCGGCCGACAGCCCCGGCTACCGCGACACCGTCGTGCTGTTGGACTCCACGCCGGTCGAATGCGGCCGCTCGGTCGAGACGGCGCGCCGCAGCCAGCTCGCCGACGCGTGCGGCTACGGTTACTCACGCAGTCACAGCCGCTGGTTCTGGGGGATGCGCCTGCACCTGCTCGCCGCCCCCGACGGCACCCCGAGAGCGGCGATCCTCGCCCCAGCCGACCAGAAAGAGCGCGAAGTCGCACTCCGGCTGCTGCCGATCGGCCTGCACGGCGGCGAGACGATCGTCGCGGACAAGGGATACGCCGGCCGCGAACTCGCCGCCACGGTCGCCGAGCGACACGACGCGCTGATCCTCCGCCCGAACCGCAAGAACGAGCCCGGTCACGACCCGCACCTTGCCCCGATCCGCCAGTACATCGAGTCGATCTTCTGGACCCTCAAAGACCGCCTCGGCCTAGAGCGCCACAACACCAGAACCCTCCACGGCCTGCGCGCCCGCATCGCAACCAAGCTCCTTGCCCTCGCCGCCGGGGTCTGGCTCAACCACTACCTCCACCGCCCAACCCGAGCGTTCGCCGACCTCTCCCACTAAACGAACCGTGGAATCAGTCATCTAGTCGCTCCCGGCGGGCATGAGCTCGTCCTGCCTGGCGGCCAGCGCCGCGATCACGATCGACAGGTGCTCGTCGAAGTCCACCCCGAGCTCCTCGGCGCCGTGGCGCAGCTCTTCCCGGTTGACCGCCGCCGCGAACGACGGCTGCTTGAGCTTCTTCTTGACCGACTTCGGCGTCATGCCCTCCAGGCGCTCCGGCCGGACGTACGCGCAGGCCAGCACGAACCCGGAGAGCTCGTCCACGGCGAACAGGGCCTTCTCCATCGGCGAGTCCCGCGAGACGCCGAGGAAGTCCGCGTGCGAGGCGACTGCGCGCACCAGCTCCGGCGGATACCCCCGAGCCTCCAGCTCCCGCAGCGCGTAGCGGGGGTGCCCCGTCTCGAGGTCGGGATAGCGCTCGTAGTCCAGATCGTGGAGCAGACCGGTCAGGCCCCAGAGCTCGACGTCACCCCCGAATCGCGGCGCGTAGGCCCGCATCGCCGCCTCGACGGCGAGCATGTGGCGGCGCAGCGAGTCAGACGAAGTCCATTCACAAAGAAGGTCCCAGGCCTCCTGGCGCGAAGTCTGAACCGGCATGGACGGAACGGTAGCTGAGCGCCTCCGGACGGCTGGGCCCGCTGCGCCGGCGCCGGGGACCGCGCCGGACGCTCCAACCGCACGGCTGGAACCACGACCGAACCCTTCGCGCCCTGCGCTCGAACGCCCGCCCGAAGGGGAGATCCGGGTCCGCCGCCGGCCGCGAGCCAGGACCGGGGGAGTGGGTGCGCCCGTACGACAAGATACCCTCCGGCCACCTATGGAAAAGTTCGTAATCGAAGGTGGGGTGCCCCTGTCGGGCACGGTTCGTCCCGCCGGCAACAAGAACGGCGCGCTCCCGATCCTGGCCGCGTGCCTGCTCACCGACGACGAGGTGATCCTCCGCAACGTCCCGCGAATCCGCGACGTGGAGGCCATGACGCTGCTCCTCGAGCAGCTCGGCGCCCGGGTCCAGTGGCTCGGTCCCGGTGAGGTGTCGATCGACAGCTCGAGCGTCGACAGCTGGGAGGTCGACCAAGAGCTGGCCGAGCGGATCCGTGCCTCTTTCCTGCTCGCCGGCCCGCTGCTGGCTCGCTTCGGCCGGGCCCAGATGCCCCCGCCGGGAGGCGACGTGATCGGCCGGCGCCGACTCGACCCGCACCTCGACGCGTTCCGCGCGCTCGGGGCCTCGGTCAAGGAGGACGGGGGCCACATCAAGCTCGAGGCTCCCCTCGGCCTCAGGCCATGCGACTTCCTGATGGATGAGCCGTCGGTGATGGCGACCGAGAACGCGCTGATGGCCGCCGCGCTGACGCGCGGGCCGACGGTGATCCGCAACGCGGCCTCCGAGCCCCACGTGCAGGACCTGGCCCGGATGCTCGTCGCGATGGGCGCCCAGATCGACGGGATCGGTTCCAACGTGATGACCGTGCACGGCGTGGGGAGCCTGAGGGGCTGCACCCACTGGATCGCACCCGACCACATCGAGATCGGCTCGTTCATGGCCCTGGCCGGCGTCACCGGCGGTGAGCTCGTGGTCAAGGACACAGTGCCGGAGGACCTCCGCATGATCCGCCTGGTGTTCGAGCGCCTGGGCCTGCGCAGCGAGGTCCGGGGCAAGGACGTCATCGTGCCCGGCCACCAGCACCTGGTCATCAACAACGACCTCGGCGAGTAC